>JACQVC010000074.1 GCA_016209995.1 Gemmatimonadota bacterium | reverse complement strand
GCATGGAGCTGAGTGGGGCCGAGGAGTGACGGATGGCCAGGAAGGCGATGGTCGAGAAGTCGAAACGGACGCCGAAGTACGCGGTCCGCAAAAAAAACCGCTGCAGCCGTTGTGGTCGGGCGCGCGCCTACCTGCGCCGGTTCGGCATCTGCCGGATCTGCTTCCGGGACATGGCGCTGCGCGGGGAGGTCCCCGGCGTTCGCAAGGCGAGCTGGTAGATAGTGGATGTCACAGGAGAGCTAGAGGATAGCGAATGACTGATCCGATCTCGGACTTGCTCACGCGCATCCGCAACGGGCTGCGCGCGAAACAGCGGTGGGTGGACGTGCCTCTCTCGAAGCAGAAGATCGAGATCGTGCGGCTGCTCAAAGAGAATCATTACATCCACGATTACAAGGTATTGGAGGAGGGGCACGGGCTGCTGCGCATCTACCTGAGATACCACGAGGGGCAGCCGGTCATTCGCAACCTGCAGCGCGTGTCGAAGTCGGGGCGCCGCCGCTACGTGACGGTGGGCGAAATTCCGCGCGTCCGTAGCGGTCTGGGCATGGTGATTCTGTCCACGTCGCGGGGTGTGCTGTCGGACCGGACGGCCAGACAGCAGCGCGTGGGCGGCGAGATGATCGCCATCGTCTGGTAAAGAGTTCAGTACCAAGCGGCGAGACCGAGAACGAAGAGTCAGACATGTCGCGAATTGGCAAGAAGCCCGTTTCCATTCCGGCCGGAGTGAGCGTGGCGGTCGAGAACGGGTCCGTGACGGTGAAGGGACCGCGGGGCGAGCTGGTCCTGAAGGTGCCGCCCGGGATGTCCGTGCGCGTGGAGGATAAGACCGTGGTCGTCGAGCGGCCGTCCGAGAGCCGGCAGCACCGGGCGCTCCATGGGCTTACACGCGCGCTCGTCGCGAATATGGTCCTGGGCGTGACCAAGGGTTTCCGCAAAACGCTGGAGATCGTGGGCGTAGGGTATCGCGCGGAGAAGAAAGGCGCGGCTCTGGCCCTGAACGTCGGGTACTCTCACCCGATCCATTTCCAGCCTCCCCAGGGAATCAAGATCGACCTGCCGTCGCCCACCGTCATTGTCGTCGATGGTGCGGACAAGCAGCTGGTCGGCGAGGTGGCGGCGGAAATTCGGGCATTTCGGCCGCCGGAGCCGTACAAGGGGAAGGGCATCCGCTACCAGGGTGAACAGGTCCGCAGGAAGGCGGGCAAGACAGCTGCGGGTCCGGGTGCTGCGGCAGGCGCGTAGGTCATAGGATTATCGAGGCAGCCATGTCTACCACGTTGACAAGAACCAGGGCGCAGACGCGTCACGACCGGCGCCGTCGGCGGCACATGCGCATGCGACGCAAGCTGTACGGTACGCCGGACAGACCACGGTTGGTGGTCTTCCGGTCACACCGCAACATCGAGGGTCAGATCGTCGACGATACGACTCAGCGCACTTTGCTCGGCGTGTCAACGCTGGCGGCGGAGATTCGCTCGCTCGCCAAGAATGGCGAAGGCGCCGCGAAGGGGGACCGCGCGAAGGCGGCCGGGAAGCTGCTGGCCGAGCGCTGTCGCGCCAAGGGGATCGAGCGCATCGTGTTCGACCGGGCCGGGTACAAGTACCACGGCCGCATCCGGGCGTTCGCCGAAGGGGCCCGGGAGGGAGGGTTGAAATTCTGATGGCCAGGGATCGCAGGCCGGCACGGGGGCGCGAGTCGGAACTCGTCGAGAACGTGGTTTTCATCAACCGGGTGGCGAAGGTCGTCAAGGGTGGGCGGCGCTTCTCGTTCACGGCACTCGTCTCCGTGGGTGACAAGACCGGGCATGTGGGGATCGCGTTGGGCAAGGCGAACGAGGTTTCCGAGGCGATCCGCAAGGCGCTCGAGGTCGCGCGCCGGGAGATGTTCGAGGTACCGCTCGTGCGCGGCACGGTTCCGCACGAGGTGACCGGGCGCTGGGGCGCGGGGCGAGTGATCCTGCGGCCAGCGGGTCCGGGCACCGGCGTGATCGCGGGTGGACCCGTGCGCGCGGTCCTGGAGGCGGCGGGTATCACGGACATTCTCACGAAGAGCCTGGGGACGAGTAATCCCATCAACGTGGTGCGCGCGACCGTGGACGCGCTCCGGCAGCTCGTGACGCCGGAGCAGGTGGCTCGCGAGCGCGGACTATCGGTCGAAGCATTGGGAGCGTGACGTGCCAACCAAGAAGAGGCAGCCGACAGCCAAAAAGAAGCAGCCGACGGGGAGGAAGAAGCAGTCGGCGGCGAAGAAAGAGCAGCCGACAGCGAAGAGAGAGCAGCTTACAGCGAAGAAAGAGCAGCCGACAGCGCCAGAGAAGCAGGTAACGAAGAAGAAACAGATGTCACAGAAGCTGGCGATCACGCAGGTGCGCAGTCGGATCAGCCGACCGCCGCAACAGCGTCGCATCCTGGATGCCCTGGGGCTGCGGCGCCATCAGCAGACGGTGATCCACGTCGACTCGGCGGCCGTGCGTGGCATGGTGGCGAAGATTACGCACCTGGTGGTGATGCGGGCGATCACCGAGGAGTAGGCGGTATGGCGAAGCTCCACACGCTGAGTCCCTCGCCGGGCTCGACCCACGCACGCAAGCGCAAGGGTCGCGGACCGGGGTCGGGGCTGGGCAAGACGAGCGGCCGGGGACACAAGGGACACAAGGCGCGCAGCGGCGGAGCGACGAGCCCGCACTTCGAGGGCGGCCAGATGCCGTTGCACCGGCGCATCCCGAAGCGCGGATTCAGCCCTCCGGCGCGAGTCGAGTACCAGGTGGTGAACGTTCGGGACCTCGACGCGGTAGAAGCGCAGGAGATCACGCTCGAGCTCCTGATGGCGCACGGTGTCATCGGGTCGCTGCGCCAGCCGGTCAAGATTCTCGGCGACGGCACAGTGAAGAAGGCTCTGGTGGTGCGCGCGCACGCGTTCAGCGCCAGCGCGCGCCAGAAGATCGAGGCCGCGGGCGGCCAAGCGCTGGTGCTGGGGCAGGCG
>JACQVC010000067.1 GCA_016209995.1 Gemmatimonadota bacterium | reverse complement strand
TTGTCGTTGCCGATGCTGGTGAACCCGTACGTGTTCAGCTCCCTGAAGTTGGGGAGGTGGGGCGCCATGAAGCGCTGGTCGCCCGCCGGCGTACCGAAGAAGAACTCGAAGCTCAGGGGCGTCCTGAGCCGGTCTTTCATGACTTCAGGGAGCACCTTAGGTAGCCACGGGCCGCACGCGAACACGAACGCCTGAGCGCTCAGCCGTTCGCCGTTCGAGAGCGCAATCTCTTGGAGCCGCCCGCCCGCCCGGCGGCCGGGGGCCGCGTGGGCCAGGATCATGCGTCCGCCCTGCTTCTGAAACGCCGCGGCCACGGCCTCGCAGGCCTGACGCGCGCGCAGGATGCCTGCGTCGTGCTCGTACAGGGCGACCGCGTTCTCCTCGAGGTTGATCTGAGGATATCGTCGGGCGAGCTCGTCGTGGTCGAGCACCTCGTTCGCCATGCCGTACTTGTCTAGCACCCGTTTGGTATCATTCAGAAAGTCGTCCCACGCGGGCCTCAGGATGAGGCGACCCGTGCGGACGTAGAGCGAGCGCTCCAGGCTCTTCCCCCACTCGCTCTGCCACTCTTTCCAGCGATTGAGCGCGGTGATGGCCGAGCGCGTGTAAGGCTCCTCGTTGCCGTAGCCAGGTCTGATCTGCCGGGTCTCGCCGCCGGACGTGGCTCGCCCGTTGCCGGGACCATACTGATCGATCAGCGTGGCCGAGACTCCGCGCTCTCTCAGGTACAGTGCCGTCCAGCCCCCGAAAGCGCCGGCGCCGATGACCGCCACCTCCGGAGCCGACTGGAGGAAGGCCGGAGCCGCCTTTTTCGACACCGGCACTCGCTCCAAGGCTGTCGCCGAGGACCTCGCCCCCAGCGCAACCAGGCCGAGCTGCGCACCGGACACTTGCAGAAACCGCCGGCGGTCAAGACTCATGCGTACCTCCCCCTACGCGTACGCCCCACCAGCTCGGACACCTCACGGCTTTCTGGTGTCGGGCTTGGGGTCAATGCGGATTTCACTGAGGCGTTCGCTGTCACTCGCGAGCTCTTTCTCGCCCGACGGATACCCGTTGAGCTTCAACACGTAGGCCAGGATATCCACGCACTCTTTGGCTGCGAGCCGCCCTGGTGCGTCGAGCGGCATGGTCGCTCGGAGATTCTCCACCCGATCACGAACCGACTGGCCGGTCCAGCCGAGCCGGAAGGCGGCCCCGGTGAACTCACCGGTAGCGTGACACGCGGAGCATTCGCGACCGAACGCGGCCTTGCCGCGCTCCGCCTGGGCCTCGGTATAGACGCCCTCGAGCACCGAGCGCACGGTTTCACGAGCAGGCGGGACCTGCGCTTGTCCGGCCCGCGCCCCACCGAGCATCACCAACGCCAACGCAACGATCTTCCGCTTGGTACTCATCATCGTTCTCCTTTTGCCAACCTCTGTGCCGCAATTGCGCAACGCGACAACAGGGAATCGATCACGACTTCCGACCAGCCGATCTACGGAGCTGCCCCCGGCTCCTCTATCCTCCGGCACCAAACCGCGCGAGCCGGTACGGCTCGAGGAGGTCCACGCGCACGCCGTCCAGGATTTCGAGGGTCGCGAGTCGGCCGAGCAATGCCCCGAGGGTCACGCCGCTATGCGTCACCGCCACGTAGACGTCGGGCGCCTGTTCCAGGAATCCGATGATCGGATGTCCGTCACGCGGCATCGGCCGCCAGCCCAGGGTGACCTGGTCGAGGTCGGCCGCTCGCAACGGCGGCAGCCACCGCGCCACCTGCTCGAGGATGCGTGCGCCGGCCTCGCGCGATGCGACCGCATTGCCGGGGTCGACGTTCGCGCCGGCGACGATCCGGCCGTCCAGCTTCTGTTTGGTGTGGAAACCCGGTCCGCGAACGACCCGCTGTATGATGCGAGGCTGGCTGGTCGTGTGGGCCAGGACGCCCGGCGAATCGACCAAGGGCACCTGGACCCCCGCCAGCCCTACGACGCGCGGCGTGTCCACCCCGCAGGCGACAACCAGAACATCGGCCTCCAGGTCTCCCTGACTCGAGCGTACGCCGCGCAGGCGACCGCCCTGGAGGTCCAGCCCCGTCACCTCCCCCGGGCTGACCACGCGGGCTCCTGCCTCGCGAGCTTTCTTGAGGAACGTGTCGACGGCGTGGAGGGGGTCGATGCTTCCCTCCTCCTCCCAGCACCCCGCAGCCAGCAGCGGGCCCGGCTCGAAGCGCTCCTCGAGGGCCCTGAACTCGGCTTCTTCCAACAGGCGCGCCGCGTAGCCCCACTCCTGCTCCCGCCTCACCTGTTGCCTCAGCCGCTCGGCTCCTTCGGGCTCGCCTGTCCACTGGACGCTGCCGCCCCACTGGACCTGGAGCTCGCCGTTCCACTCGCGCTCAAGCGCACGATAGGCATACATGCCGAGACGGCTGAGCAAATTGTAATGCCACGGCTGCTTGCCGAAGTTGGCGTTGAGCCAGGCGAACGACTTGCTCGTGGCGCCCGCTCCGGGCCGTTCTTTCTCCAGCAGCGTCACGTCGGCCCCGCGTCGAGCGAGGTGCACGGCGATGGCGCTCCCCACGATCCCGCCGCCGGCGACGACGATTCGCGCGCGGGGCCTGACCCCCTGGGACCTGAACCCGCCGGCCGCCGTCACGACTAGACCGGCAAACGCTGGAAAGAATTGACGTCGGCGCATCTCCATCTCCGTTTGAGCGCGGCGCAACAGGTCGCTGAGTTTCTAGGCGACCGGTCGAACCTCAGCCTGACATCCGGGATGCTCTGGCGCCCGCCTCGCCATTCATGGCAGGGCCAGCGCGACCAGCTCACCCGGATGATCCGGTGCGCTGACCGCCACGACGATGTACTGTTT
>JACQVC010000066.1 GCA_016209995.1 Gemmatimonadota bacterium | reverse complement strand
GTCCTGGACGTTCCGGTGACTGGCGCGTGAGGCGAAGGAATCGAATGAGGAAGACCTTGAAGATCGGGATTGCGCCGCGCGAAGCCATCGTCCGATACACCCGCGACATCGTGGCGGGCCGCAGGCGGCGCGCGGCTGAGGATCCGGACATTTGGTTCACCTCGGTCGAGAGCTTCGCGAAGATTCTGTCGGAGCGGAACCGGGGCCTGCTGGCGCTCATCGCCGAGCGGCAGCCCGACTCGATCGACGCGCTGGCGGCGGCGAGCGGGCGCGCGAAGAGCAACCTCTCGCGCACGCTGCGCACGATGGAACGCTACGGTCTGGTGCGGCTCGAGAAGAGCGAAGGCCGCAAGCTCAGGCCGGTGGTGACGTTTGAGACAGTCGAATTGAAGTTGACCGTGGCGGCGTAGTATCAGCCGCCGTGGCCCTTCTTCGGCTGAGATGGTCTACCGCGCAGACTGACCGTTGCTGGACGTTGCCCTTTTCTTGCCCTTTTCGTGCAACAAAGGCCCGGCATGGAGGGGCAAAAGGCGGCACAACGCGAAGCGGGAAAATCGCTCGATTTTTCCGGGGAGGATGCACCGTTCGGCAACGCGCGGCAACCAGCGGCAAAGCGCGGCTAACGGCGCTTTTTCGGACTACGAACCAGGAGGCCGCAGGTTCGAGTCCTGCAGGGCGCGCCACTCTCCGCTTCGCTTCGAGCGTCGCGCCCCGCAGTCCCTCGGTCGCCTTCGCCTGCGGCTCCGGGGTTCGAGTCCTGCAGGGCGCGCCACTCTTCTCAGAATCGTTCGAGAAACCACGAGTAAGGCCAGAAATACCACGACGACCAGTGGCACGCGGAACGAACTGGGCAAGGGCTGGACCGAGCCGAAGTGGCGCTGGTAGTAGCGGCCGAGGAGCTCGGCCACGCCGAGGGCGACCAGAACGCTGAGCGCGAACCATCGAGCCGCTACCGGGCCTTCCTGAGGCGGCCAGGGGAACCAGCCCAGTCGCCAGGCGACGGGGGCAAGGAATGCGGTTTCTCAGGCCGCGACGAGTCTCGTGCTGCTCGGGGATCCTCAGCAACTCGAACAGCCGCAGAAGGGCAGTCATCCGGTACTCTATGGCCACGTCGCGCCCTGAAGACGCCCCGCGCGGTATGGAGTTCCTCTACAGCCTGAACCGACTGAACGTCGCCACCTCCCGCGGCCGCTGTGCCGCGATCCTGGTGGCGTCACCGCGTCTGTTCGAGCCGGAGTGTCGGACACCGAGGCAGATGCAGCTCGCGATCGGCAACAAGGCTCGATTTATACAGGACCCTGGACGACATACCTATGAGGAGTGAGTGACCATCGCCAAGAAGAAGAGGACGCGAGACGCCGTCAGCATCCTTCACGGTCGCTACGTGAAGGACGATCCTGAGCGAAAGGCTGCGCTTCAGGAGGAACGTGTGAACGCCGACGTGGCTCGGCTGATTCACGACATGAGGACATTCGCCGGGCTGTCGCAGCAGCAGCTCGCAGAACTTATCGACACCACGCAGTCCGTGATCAGCAGGCTCGAAGATGCGGACTATGAAGGACGATCGCTCTCGATGTTGGAGCGCATCGCCCACGCGTTGAACCAGAAGTTGACGGTGGTCATGACTGCCCGTGAGCCGGAGGTGCAGGAGGTGCGCGAAGCCTTTCACAGGGTCGTGCAAATGCTCCGTCGCTCTCAAGGGCTGACGATCGACGGCTTGGCCGAGAAGACGGGCATCGATCGAACAGAATTGGCGGCGCTTGAACGAAATCCGGCGTACCGCCCATCACCGTTGACCATGCACCGGTTGAGTCAGTTCTTCGGTGTGCCCGATCGAACACTCGCGGTCCTGGCGTGGGCGATTCGAGACGTTCCCGCCGAGCTGCGCGAACAGGCTGCCCGCTTCGCGGCGCAGTCCGATTCGTTTTCGAAGCTGACGAAGGAAGAACAACAGGCACTCGATGATTTCGTGACGTTTCTCAGGTCCGAGGCGTAGGGACGCTCAGGGGCAAGGAGCCTGCGAATGGACGAGACCACTCGCACGGAAATTCAGCGGGTTGCTGCTCGGACGCTCCGAGACGCAGGCCTCACGCAACCTCCTCTATCAGTCGAGCGGCTGCTTGAGCACGTCAACCTGTACCGCGACTACAACCAGGGGGCACGGTTCCTGATCAACCAGGTCCGAGCACGGGTGCGTTGGCAAGACGGCCGCTGACACGTCAAACACGCCGTGGCGCCTGGCTCCCTGTTCTTCTCGCCCATTCTTCCCTCGACGCCCACGCGTCGCAGGGCCGGGGCCACGCGCCGCAAAGCATCTGAGACGTGCCGGGGCTTCGAGAACCAGCCTGTGCGCTTCGTGACACTCTCCGGCGTCAGCTTGTTCAGCTCCGCCAGGAACTGGGTCGAAGATGGCCTCGCGCGAAGGGTGGAATGGTACCGCACCGAGCGGGCTTCGGCGCCGCGCGGTAGATAATCACGTCTGCAAGCGCGCCCAACTCGACGGACACGAGGAGTCGCACCGTGAAGGCTGGTGAGCTCCGGGTCGAACGTCGCGCTACGCACGGCGGTCCCAAGATTCGGGTTGCTGACCGCCAGACATTCGCCATTAGCGGCCATGAGAGTCAGGTTGCCCTTTGTTCCAGGGTGACACGCCGTCCGCCCCGACGTAGTGCGTGGCGTCTTTGTCGAGACACACGAACTCGATCAGCTGCGTGTCCGGGCCGAGTCGCCAGTACAGCTTCGCGGTGAACGGCTTCGTGTAGACCGTCGGATCGTCGATCGTCTCCTCGAGCTCGAGGTAGCCGTACTTCACGCGGCGAAACCGTTCGGTGATCTTGCCCGCGTTGGTGATCGGACTTCCCCGGACATCCAGCCATCCATCGTCCATCAAGCCGCTGGTTTCGACGACGAGCGTGTCGCCTTCCCACCGACCGACCGAGTAGCCGTTGTACCAAGGTTGCGGATCCTCCGGCAGCATCCGGCCGTCGAGGTAGATTTCGCGGACGGTCGTGCCGGATCCTTCGTAAATCAGGATCACTTCAGTCGGCGTCTGAATGATCTTTCGTGGATAGGGATGGGCGTTCATCTGTGCGATCCCGAGCGGGAGGCAATGCGCGTCGGGATTGTCCTTGCTGTTGTCGGCCATCCGCTTCTTGACGAGGTCGGCCGCCCACGGCTGATACGGCGCACCCTCTGGGAGTCCGCCGCCGATGTTCCCCATCGTGGCGCGGCCGGGCGCACCCGCCTGTCCGCCTCCACCTGCGCCGCCCCTTCGCGCGGCCGGTGCGGCACCGGCCGCCGGTCCCGGCACTGGAGCAGCCGATGCGCCAACCGCTGGCGCCGCTGCACCTCCACCACGGCCACCACCGCGGCCGGCGGGACAGTCGATGCAGGGAACGACGTTCCACACACCTGATAGATCCGGTTTGCCATCAGCCGCCCGAGGCACCGGAGCATCGAGATTCACCTCGCCGTCGGGTCCTGTCGGGATGCCCACGGGCATATATCGCGGCCACTGAGCCAGTGCGGTCGACGAAACGCCGATGACGACGATCGCGACGAGCGTCGAAATAGATTTCACGGTACCTTCCTTGGGCGCCCCATTCGCATGCTCGCCTCGTTGCGGAGCCCGTGAAGGAGCCGCGCCAGTTGTCGGTGGAGGTGCGACCGGTGCTGGTTCCGCCTTGCAGGAGCAGTTTATCAGCAATACAGATCGCTCGTGTACTGGAAATGCATCTCCGTGTCAATCCGTATTTTTGCACTAGCCCGGACGATAGGACGTATGAAGGCCCTGTCGGTCCGCGGGGCAAGTCGACGGAATTGCCTTTATTGGACACAGCTATCGTCATCGCATCACGTTCCTGAGCGACCATCCCGAACCGGCCAGCGCGCTCTTGCCGCGGGTCCATCTCGTCGTCTCTTTGCTCAAGGGCTGGCTCCTGGGCACCCATCAGGGCGCCGTCAGCCCGGCGCATCTGGACTACTACCTGGACGAGTTCACGTTCCGGTTCAACCGGCGTCGGTCCCGCCACCGCGGCCTGCTGTTCTTCCGCCTCGCCCAACAGGCCGTCCAGGTCGACCCTGTCCCCTACCGCGCGCTGGTTCGGCAAACGCGTCGCGGCCCACCACGGGGTCGCCGGCACCGCCAGGCCAAACGTCACCCCAACATGTAGTGGTCCGGCAGGCCGTACCTGAGTCAAGTGGATAACCAACTCCGGGAATTCTGCCGGGCGCAGGAGTCGCCCTGAAATGCTGTCTGGCTCGAGACGTCTGCCCGGCCGGGAGGTCCGGCCGGGGCCATGTCGCGTGCGTGCCGCCGTTCAGAAGGTCAAGCCGGCGCTGAGCTGCACGATACGCGGATCGAGGATCAGGTTCGGGCGGCGCCACTGCGCCCCATAGGTATTGTTGCCCAGGAGGATGGAATCACCGTTCAGCAGGTTGTACGCATCGAGGTTCAGCTGCAGGCGCCGCGTGCTCCCCATCCGGAGGCGCTTGCCCACGCGCAGGTCGAGCCGG
The DNA here is from genome assembly GCA_016209995.1 of Gemmatimonadota bacterium. GTDB lineage: Bacteria > Gemmatimonadota > Gemmatimonadetes > Longimicrobiales > Gaopeijiaceae > JACQVC01. Next base: position 262 of record JACQVC010000066.1, on the reverse strand, counting down.
CCCGTCCGGCCCTCGAAGAGGGTCTGCGGGGCCACGAGCGGGACGGTCGCCGTCCGGGCGCCTCCTGCCAGGTTGCGGCCGAGCGACGGCGCGATCTGCGCCAGCGTCGCCGCATAGTTCGCCCCGACCGACGGGCCGGGCAGGTTCTGGTAGACGGCGCTCACCACGACGTCGTGAGGCAGGATGTAGCTGCCGTACGCCTTCACCTGTGCCTGCGCCCGGAAGGGCGTGACGACCCGGCAGTTCACGAGCTCCATAGGCG
>JACQVC010000070.1 GCA_016209995.1 Gemmatimonadota bacterium | reverse complement strand
CTCTCGCACGTTGCGGCCGAACTCCGAGAGGACCACCACGGTCACGTTTTGGGCGAAGCCGCTGGCGATCACGTCGGCATGGAACGCAGCGAGCGAGCCGGCAAGGTTCTGCATCGTGTTGAACATCGAACCCACGAGAGGACCTTGGTTCGAGTGCGTGTCCCAGCCGCCCAGGTCGACCTGTACCGCTTCGACGCCGATGTCGGCCTTGATGAGCGCCGCGGCGGAGCGCAGCCCTCGGCCGTAGCTCGTATTCGGATACACGGCGCCGTTGGCGGGGCGATAGCCGTTGAAGTCGATGATCCGCAGCAGCTCGATCGTGTTCAACGCGTCCAGCGACGCCGAGCGTACGGGCTCGGGGCTCGGCATGTAATCAGCGCGCAGCCACGTGGCGCGCTCGACCCGCGTCGCGACGGCCCCGCCGATCGCGAAGCTCGCCGGGTCCGGAATCGGCAGCGTCCGCGGCGCGCCGACCAGCGTCTTCGGCAGTCCGCTCGACAGCCCCAGGGCGCGCAGCGGCGCGTCCGTGCGCACGGGCGCCGTCGAGGCGAGGTGCCGACCCAGCCACCCCGTCACGATGCTCGAGTCCCGCGGCTTGCCGACCTCCATGAACCGCTGCGCGTCGAAATGCGAGCGGGACGGATCAATCGAGCCGGTGGCGTGAACGATGAGCAGGTGTCCGGCCTGGAAAGCCGGGACCAGGGCGCTCAGCGCCTGTGGGAACGCGAAGTTGTTGTCCAGCGCGATTCCCCGGTTCGCGGCCGTGCTGTCGGGACGAGGAATGGCAATCGTGGAGCGGCCGGCATAGTAGTTCGCATCGAAAAACGGGACGCAGAGCGTCAGCCCGTCGGAGCCGCCACGCAGGAAGATCGAGACGATGACGTCTCGCGTGCTGTCCGCCGACTCGGCCAGTACGACCCTGGGAAGCCACGCGGGAAAGATCGGCGCAAACACGGTCGCACCAGCAGCCGCGGCCGCCGCCGTTCCGGCGATGAACTGACGGCGCGAGAGCTCGTTGTACTCTCTGCAGCCGCTGCAGTTTTCGTGGTCGATGGCACTCATGGTCGCTTCCCCCGCATAAAGTAAACTCGCGCCAGGTGGCAAGGCCCGTCGCTCACCGGGGTCCCCACACAACTGGGGCCCCCACGCAAACGATCGTTTGCGTGGGGTAAGGTCAGAACCACTGGAAGCTCGTCGAGCTCAACGCAAGCGCGAATGCTTCCCGAACTCGCGTCGTCGTGATGGGCACCGCCGTGAGATGCGCACTGACGTGCTGCTTCAGGCTGGCTGGCATCTCGCCGCCGAACGCCCGCTGGTTGATCGCCTCCGTGATTCCAGCTGCGGTGTTTACCTTCATTAGCGGAGTCACGTCGACGACCACGTCTCCCGCCGTGAGGCTCGTCAGGTAGCTGGCGAAGTTCCAGCGCTGCAGAATCAGACCCGCCCACCAGTCCACGTTATCGGGGTAGCCATCGGGGTCCTCCCAATAAAACAGCGGCTGCCCGAGAACGCTGAGCTGTCTGGTCGCGATGCCCGCGATGCGGGTCACCTTCGGTTGCGTGGCGCGCAACGCCGCGAGCACGAGCTGGTATGGCTGCCGGTACTTCGCCGGCGCGGCGAGCAGGTTGGCCGGCGTCATGATGTTGCGGATCATCGATGGGATGTCGCCGCCCGTGCGCGTGAACGTCGCCGCAACCTTCTCCACCAGCGCCGCTGGCGGGTCGTACTGCAGCAGCCAGCGGATCATCTTCGTCGAGATAAATTTCGCGGTGCTGGGATGCGCGAGCAGGATGTTCAGCACCGTTTCGCCATCCTGAATGCCCTGCTCACCGGCGCTCGGCGACATGGCCGGGATCGCCGTGCCGAGGACGGTCTTGGCGGTGAAGTCGTGACCCGCCGGGTCGAAGCGGAAGTTGCCGCGGCCCTGAATCGTCCAGCCGGTCAGGCAGCGCGTCACTTCCTCGACGTCCGTCTGCGTATAGCCACCGTCCACACCCAGCGTGTGGAGCTCCATCAGCTCGCGCGCATAATTCTGGTTGACATTACGGCCGCGGCTGCGCGTGTTGTCGAGGTACTCGAGCATCGCCGGACTGTGCGCGCTCGCCCGCAGCATGTCCGGGAACTTCCCCAGAGCGTGCTTGCGAATGACCTCGCGGTCGTCGATCACCTTGAGATACTGCACCTTGGGGTAATAGATCGTGAAGTGATCGCTCCAGAAGTGGACCATGCGCTCGTAGAGCTGCCGCTGCGAGAACGCAGCACGATACAGCGTCGCCTCGACGAGCTGGTTTTCCAGAATTTTCCGGTCCAGCTGATAGAGTCCGAGCCCGTCCAGCGTCAGCGCCGGATAATTCGTGGAGACGAACGTCTCGACCTCGTGGTCGTCGATCGCCGCCGGGTTGAGGTGATACTCCAGATACCGCTTGAAGCCCATCGACCTGGCGCGGCTCAGCTCTTCCTCGGTGACGCCATTCGTGATGCGGCGCACCAGCCGGACGAGCGAGTCACCCGGAGCCGGCGGCGACTTCGGCCGCGTAGTGTGCGGCCGCACGACGCGCTGCGCGGATGCGTTGCGGGCCGTGAGGAGCGTGGCCGCCGCGAGCGCTCCGCCCAGCCGAAAGAGCTGGCGGCGCGTCGCCTTCAGATCCGCTGGCTCGGCGTCGTGCGCTGAGGCGTCCGGCGGCTCGTCCGGAGCTCTGAATTCCGCATGCTCGTCCGGAGCGACGGGCTTGCTTTCCTCGCTGGAGATGCTCATGGGGCGCCTCGCTGGCCGGCGTGTGCAGTGTCTGACGACTCGGGGTCCCCGCGCAAACGCACGTTTGCGTGGGGTGACGACTCCTGCCCCACATATGTAACACCTGACCACCCCAAAATCTGACAACTCAATGAAAGATACTGCCGGGAATCGGGAGATAGTAAGGAAAAACTTGTGGCAGGCAGAAGTGGCTGTGTTTCGTGAAGACATCACCTCTAAGT
>JACQVC010000065.1 GCA_016209995.1 Gemmatimonadota bacterium | reverse complement strand
GCGAAGGGGAGGGGAGAGGGGTGAGAGGGGCAGAGGAAGGGGGTGGTGTGGGAGCTAGCCTCTCGGTTCGTCCCTGTCCGCTGGTCCTTTCCGCACCCAGCGGAGCCGGCAAGACGTCGATTGCGCGCGCGCTCTTGAAGTGTGGCGACCATTTCGCGTTCTCGATCTCGGCGACGACTCGGCCTCCACGGCCGGGCGAGCGAGATGGAGTCGACTACTTTTTCGTGAACGACGCTGAATTCCAGGGAATGGTGGAACGTGGCGAGCTGGCGGAATGGGCCGTCGTTCACGGGCAGCGATACGGCACGCCCAAGAAGATCTTCGAAGACGCAGCCGCTCGAGGCATCCACGTCCTTCTCGACATTGACATCCAGGGCGCACGCCAGATTCGTGAGTCCGTACCCGACGCCGTGCTCATCTTCATTCTCCCGCCCTCCGGCGAGACGCTGGTCCAGCGGATTGCCGGCCGTGGCGGCGAGGATCGGCTGCAGATTCGGCGCCGGCTCCTGGCGGCCCACACGGAACTCCAACGCGCGCCCGAATTCGACTACATTGTAGTGAATGATCAGCTAGACGAAGCGGTGAAGCAGGTGCTCGCGATCGTGGACGCCGAGCGTAAGCGAAGCTCGCGCATGGTTGCGATCGAGGGCGAGATCCGCAGGTTGCAACGAGAGATTGACCAAATCGTCAAACGGAGCTTCAGCGAATGAAAGTGTTCACTCCGGAGGAATCCGCTAAGTACACGGGTAGCAAGTACTTGGGCGTATTGGTAGCGGCTAAGTACGCCCGCGAGCTGAATGCGTTGCCCAGAGAAACCTTGCCGCTGGGTGAGGAGAAGAAGCTCACCACGCGATCGCTCGAGGCGCTGACGTCCGGGCAGATCGAGTTCCGGCTCGTCAAGCGCCGGCGTCGCGAGGAGTGAGGAAGGGCCGATGGCTAGCCGGCCTCTAACGCCACGGCGACCGTGGGAGGATCGGCGCGTTGTGCTGGGTGTCGCCGGGGGGATTGCGGCCTACAAGTCGGTTGAGCTGGCCCGCAATCTGACTCGCTTGGGTGCCCAAGTCGACGTGGTCCTGACGTCGTCGGCCAAGGAATTCGTCACACCCCTCTCCTTCGAAGCAGTCACCGGGCGAGCCGCGCACCAGAGCCTGTTTTCCGCCGGGGACTCCGCCCTGCACATCCGCCTGGCTCGCGAAGCGGATGTCGTTTGCGTGGCGCCGGCCACGGCGAATCTGCTGGCCGAGGCGGCACACGGTTTCGCGGGGGATCTGCTGACCACGCTGCTGCTCGCCACGGAGGCGCCGGTGGTTCTGTGTCCCGCCATGAACCACCACATGTTCCGGCACGTTCAGACGCAAGCGAATCTGGAGGTACTAGCGCGTCGCCCGGGCTACCTCGTGGCGGGCCCGGCCACCGGGGCGATGGCCTACGGCGAAGAGGAGGGGCCGGGCCGCATGCTCGAACCCGAGGAGATCGTCGAGCACCTGGGCCGTGCCCTCGCCGCGGGTCCTCCCTGGAGCGGCCTGCCCGTACTGGTCACCGCCGGACCGACCCGCGAGCCGCTGGACCCCGTGCGGTTCGTGGGCAACCGTTCTTCCGGCCGCATGGGATATGCCATCGCTCAAGCGGCTTGGCGTCGCGGAGCGGCCGTGACGTTGATTTCAGGCCCCACCGCGCTGGACGCTCCCGTCGGCGTCGAGCGCGTGGTCGTGGAGACGGCCAGAGAGATGCAGGCCGCGGTGGCCAAGGCGCTGCCCGGCAGTCGTGTCGTGATCATGGCCGCGGCCGTGGCCGACTTCCGCCCAGCCGCAACGGAAGCCAGCAAGATCAAGCGAAACGGGGCGCCGTTCGAGATCGTGCTCGAGGCCAATCCCGATATCCTCGTGGAAACGCGGCGGAGCCGTACGCCTGGCGCAGTGGTCGTCGGCTTCGCCCTCGAGACCGGGGATCTGGTCACCAACGCAGGCGCGAAACTCAAGGACAAAGCGTTGGATCTGATTGTAGCGAACGACCCCCGCGAAGAGGGGAGCGGCTTCGAGGTGGAAACCAATCGCGTCACGCTGCTGGACCAGGAGGGGAACACCGAGGAATTACCGCTCCTCTCGAAGGCCGAGGTGGCGGAGAGGCTCCTGGACCGCATCGAGCCGATGATCGGCGCCACGGGCGCCGCTAGCCGCACCAAAGGCGGGCGTCCCCGCAGCCGGAGTCGGTGAGAACGCAGCCAGTCCCTCCAGAATCCGTGAGGGCAGTCCTCACGCGACTACTACGCCAGCGCATCGAGCTGGGCGTTCCGACTTTGTTCCTGGACAGCCTCGATCGGCGAGAGATCTTCGCGTTGCTGGACGCGCGGCGATCCGGCGATGAACCAGATCGCGCGCCCTCACCCCGCGCGACTCGCGTTGCCGTGGGACCCCAGCCCTTACCTCACACAACTGACGTTGCGTGGGGACCCCAGCCACTTGCCCTGGCCGGCATCAGCGATTCCTACGAGGCGTTGCGGACCGCTGCACTGCAGTGCACGCGCTGCCGTTTGCACGAACGCCGCACGCAAGTGGTCTTCAGCGACGGCAGTCCGCGTGCCCGAGTGATGATCGTTGGCGAGGCACCCGGACAGGAAGAAGATCGCAGAGGCCTACCTTTCGTCGGACCAGCCGGAAAGCTCCTGGATCTGCTCCTGGCTAGCATTTCCCTTTCGCGCGAGTCGGTTTACATCTGCAACGTCGTGAAGTGCCGGCCTCCGTCGAACCGGAATCCCGAGCCCGACGAGATCGAGGCGTGCCATCCGTTCCTGCGCGCTCAGATCGATTTCGTGAGTCCCCAAGTCATACTGGCCCTGGGCAGCATCGCGGCCCATACTCTGCTCGGCCGCCAGGATGCGCTGAAGCGACTGCGGGGTGTCGTCCACCGGTACGACGGCATTCCGGTTGTCGTCACCTATCATCCGGCGGCCCTTCTTCGCAACGCGGGATGGACTCAAGTGGCCTGGGAGGATTTCCAGCTCATGCGCCGCACGCTGGAGTTGGGTAGTGGAGGCCTCCGTGCACCGTAGCGAAGCGAAGGTCAGCGAAGGGGAGGGGAGAGGGGTGGGTGGAGGAGTGAGAGGGGGGTGGTATGGGAGCTAATGAGCGACTGCTGACCGCCACAAACGAGTCAGCGGAGCCGCGCTCGAGCGGCTACGATCGAGAGCCGCCCTACTCGCTCGAAGCGGAGATCTCCGTACTCGGGGGCATGCTCATCGATCGCGAAGCCGTCGCTCGCGCGGTCGATTTCATCGATGACTCGATGTTCCACCGCGAGGCGCACCGCCGGCTTTTCCGCGCCATGGTCCGTCTATTCCAGCGCGACGAGGCCATCGACGTGATCACGCTGTCGGAAGAGCTCAAGAAGACCGGTGAGTTCGATTCCGTCGGCGGGATGCGGTATCTGGCCGAACTTCTCGACGCCGTGCCTACCGCCGCCAACCTCGAGTACCACGCCCGGCTGGTTCGCGACAAGGCCACTCTGCGCAGGCTCATCGACGCGTCCCATCAGATCGTCCGCGACGTCCACGAGCCCGGCGAACGAACCGTCGACGAAGTCGTCGATCTGGCCGAGCAGCGGGTCTTCCATGTGGCCAGGGCGCGAGCACGAGCGGATTTCGTGAGAATCAAGGAAGTCCTCTGGCCCACCTTCGAGTACATCGAGGCGCGCCAACAGTCGCCGTCCAAGCTCACGGGCGTGGCCACTGGATTCCCGGATCTGGATCGCCTGACCGCCGGCTTCCAACGCGGAGATCTGATCATCATTGCCGGCCGCCCATCGATGGGGAAGACGTCCCTGGCCCTCAACATTGCGCAGAATGCCGCGCTCGAGCCGCCCGGCGTGCCCGTGGCCATCTTCAGCCTGGAGATGTCCAAGGAGCAGCTCGTGCAGCGGTTGTTGTGCGCCGAGGCCCGCGTCAACTTCCAGAACCTGCGGCGCGGCATCCTGGATACCGATGAGCTGCAGAGCCTGGCCAAGGCGGCGGCGCATCTGAACACGGCTCCGATCTGGATCGACGACACACCGGGCACGACGATCCTGGAAACGCGGGGCAAGGCTCGCCGGCTGAAGGCGCACGCCGAGGTCGGACTCATCGTGGTCGATTATTTGCAGCTCATGACGGCGCCCACTCGCGGTGAGAACCGCGTCCAGGAGGTCAGTGAGATTTCCAGGGGGCTGAAGACGCTCGCCAAGGAGCTGGAGGTACCGGTCGTCGCGCTCAGCCAGCTGAGTCGGGCGCCGGAGCAACGTGGGGCCGACCGCCGGCCGCAGCTCTCCGATCTGCGCGAATCGGGCGCTCTCGAGCAGGACGCCGACGTCGTCATGTTTCTCTACCGCGAGGAATACTACCGGGGCGCGCTGGATGAGGAGGGAAACGTTCGCATCGGTAGGGACGGGCTCCCCATCGAAGGCAAGACAGAGCTGATCATCGCCAAACAACGCAACGGTCCGACTGACAAGATTCCACTTTACTTCAACAAAGCCTACGCCCGCTTCGACTCCATGACGCGGGGCGAACCGGAGTAAGAGTCCCCCACCATGGTGCTGATGACAAGCAAACAACCGTCTCCGCGTGAAACGGTGGTTTGCTTGTTCTATGCATGATGGCCGGGCCTGGCAGGATGATCCGGGCGGCGGCCGCGATCGCGGCAGCGGGGTCGGGCACCCGCATGGGAGGCGTACAGAAGCAGTATGCGGAGCTGGCAGGTGAGCCGGTCCTTCTGCGAGCGATCCGCCCGTTCCTCGAGCACTCCGAGATTACGCACGTCGTCGTCGCGCTCCCACCCGCGGATGTCGCCTCGCCGCCTTCTTGGTTGGTCGGAGTGGACCCGCGCATCGTCGTCGCCGCGGGCGGGGCGACGCGGACCGACTCGGTGCGCGCCGCGCTGAAAGCGATCCCCGCTGATGTAGAGGTGGTGCTGATCCACGACGCGGCCCGGCCGCTGGTCACCCGCGCGGTGATCGAACGCTGCATCCGGGTCGCGGCTACGGGCCTGGGCGCCGTGGCGGCGTGGCCGCTCACGGATACGGTAAAGGCGGTGGACGCGTCACGGCGAATTGTCGGCACCCCCGATCGTGAGCACCTCTGGAGTGCTCAAACACCGCAGGCCTTTCCGCGCGCGATGATCGTCGAGGCGCTGCGCGCCGCCGCTCGCAGCGGTTACGTCGCCACGGACGATGCGGCGCTCGTCGAGCGTTACGGCGGCACGGTTCAGGTCGTGGAGGGTTCGCCCGACAACATCAAGATCACGTGTCCGGAGGATCTGCGGATCGCGGAGGCGCTGCTGGCGCTGCGAGGTAGTTCAGCCCCCTAGGCTCCTGGAATGACCCATCCACGTCTCATCCCGTTCACTGGGGCGGAGTGGCGGGCGCGCTATCTCGACGGAATCGTCCGTCACCTTCGTGACGAGGGGCTGATCGCGTATCCCACCGAGACCGTATATGGCCTGGGCTCGACGCTCACTGCGACGGCCGTCGCCCGACTACGGGCGCTCAAGGCGAGGGCTCCGGAGAAGACGTTTCTGGTGCTGGTCACGGACCGCGGCATGGTCGAGGACCTGGTCTGGTCTCCGGACGCGGGTCGGCTGGCGGAGGCGTTATGGCCGGGACCCCTGACCCTGGTACTGCCGGCGCCGACTGCCGACTATCCTCCAGGCGTACGGGATGCTCGGGGCACAGTGGCCGTGCGAGCCACGCCCCATCCGGAGCTGCGCGTGTTGCTCACGGAGCTGGGCGAACCCCTCACGTCTACGAGCGCGAATACTCCCGGCCGCTCGCCAGCCCGATCGGCCGCCGAGGCCGCCGCAGTGGTGGCGTCGCTGGGCGGAACCAGCGAGGTTTGGGTGCTGGACGGAGGAAGACTTCCGCCATCACAACCGTCCACGATCCTGGATTGCACGGTCGAGCCGCCCGTGATCGCGCGGCTAGGAGCACTTCCGGCAGCCCGGATCCGGGCGATCATTCCCAGGATCGATGAGCCAGCACAGCGACGGCAGTCCTGACATCGCTACGTACAACGTGCTGTTCGTCTGCACAGGCAACACGTGCCGGAGTCCGCTCGCGGAAGTCATTGCCGTGCGTGAGCTGGCGCGGCGCGGTTGGCGCCACGTCAGCGTACGCTCGGCGGGCGTGGGCGCAGCGCCGGGCGCGCCCGCATCGCCGGGCGCAGTCGCGGCGGCACGGCGTCATGCACTGGACCTATCGGACCATTCCTCCCAGCCGATCACGGCCGATCTTTTGTTCTGGGCCGATCTGGTCCTGGTCATGAGTCCAATGCAGCGCCAGGTCGTGGAGGACTTGGGAGCCGGCGAGAAAGCGGAGCTGATCACCGAGTTTGCGGGTGAGCTCGCCGTGGACGAGGTCCCGGATCCTTTTGGGGGCGGCGACGATGAATACGAGCGTACCTACGATCGGCTGACGGAGCTGGTGAGGCTGGTCATGGACCGCATCGAACCTCTGGTGGCCCCGTGAGGCGGCCCTGCACGGCCGAGACCCGGCTCTACGCTCTGCTCGGAGACCCCGTGTCTCATTCTTTGTCGCCGGTGATCCAGAATGCGGCGATCGACGCCGCGGCGGTGGACGGGATCTACCTGGCGCTGCGCTGCGGGCAAGGCGAGCTGGCCGGTCTCCTGCGCGGAATCGCGCTGGCGGGCGGCGGCGGCAACGTGACGCTGCCGCACAAGGAAGCGGCCGCCGCGCTCGTGGACGAGCGTAGCGCCGCGGTCCGGCGCACCGGTGCGTGCAACACCTTCTGGCTCGAGGATAGCGTGATCCACGGCGATAACACGGATGTCGCCGGATTCCTCAGGGCGCTGGCGGCGATTGGCGGCGGTTCGCCCAGCGGGGCCCGAGTCCTGCTTCTGGGAGCGGGAGGTGCGGCGCGCGCCGTGCTGGCGGCCCTCATGGATGAGGGCGCCGATCAGGTCCTGGTCCTGAATCGCACTCTGTCGCGCGCCCAGGCCGTGGCCACGCGAGTGGGAGACCAGCGAGTTCGTGTGGTTCCCTCACCGGACCAGCTCGCCGATGAGTCCGTGGATATCGTCGTGAACACGACCAGCCTCGGCCTTTCTCCCGACGATCCGCTTCCCCTTGATTTGGGTCTGCTCAGCCACATCGGTGCGCTACTGGATTTGGCCTACGGACTTCACGAGCCGCCGCTGGTGACCGCAGCCCGTCAGCGCGGCATTCCCTGCGCGGATGGGATGGAGATGCTGGTCGCGCAGGGCGCGGCATCGTTCGAGAAATGGTGGCGTCGCGAGGCTCCGCTGGATGCCATGCGTGCCGCGTTGCGCCAGGCGCTCGCTCGGCGCAGCGCGCCCGCGGCGGACTGAAACGGTGTAGTCCCCTCACGATGCACTCGTCAGAGCCATGGTCCGCTAGTTCGGCAACGCCCCGGCGGACCTCCAGGCTGCGCCACCTGCTGGACTTTCTGTTGCCACCTGTCTGCCTGGGTTGCCGGGGTCCCATTGCTCTCGGCGACTCGGTGCGCCTGGTCTGCCGGCCCTGTCGGGCGCGCTTGCGCCCGATCCCGTGGCCGCGTTGTGCCCGCTGCGATTCGCCCCGTGGCACCGGCGCGGAACGCGCTGCCTGGTGCCAGGAATGCGGCGACTGGCCGCCGGTCCTGCGCTGCGCGCGCAGCTGCGTCGTGCTGGAGCCTCCGGCCACAGAACTCGTGCATGCACTCAAGTACGGTGGCTGGGAGGATTTGGGTGGCTTCATGGGTGAGAGGATGGCCCGACTCTTGCTACCGCACGACTCCAGGCGCGAAGCGACACTGGTCGTGCCTGTGCCGACAACCCCGCTACGCTTGCGCCAGCGCGGCTATAACCAGGCGTCCTTGATCGCGCAGGCCTACGCGACCGGCGCCCAACTCCGCTGCCTCGCCGCGCTGGAACGGATCCGCGGCAGCGGGACTCAGGTCGCCTTGCAGCCGGCGGAGCGCATGGCTAATGTGGCCGGTGCGTTCCACGTACGTTCGGACGTGCAGCTCGAGTTGCCCGGGGCGCATGTGATCCTGGTGGATGACGTGCTCACGACGGGCGCAACGGCGCGGGCGGCCGCCAGCGCTCTGGGTGCTGGCGGGGTGCGCGCCGTTTCTGTCGTGACTTTCGCAAGAGCGCTGTACTGAGACGATGAGATCGGACACCTGAAGGAGGGCTTGAGGACGTAGCCATGAGCACACGCATCGGGATTAACGGGTTCGGAAGGATTGGACGCCACGTACTGCGATCGGCCAAACAAGCCGGCTCGGCTGATCTCGATTTTGTCGCCGTCAACGACCTGACGGACACCCGGACCCTGGCTCACCTACTCCGCTACGACTCGGTGCACGGCTCCTATCCGGGCACCGTCGAGACCGACGGAAGCGATCTCCTCGTGGATGGAGACCGCATTCGCGTTCTGAGCGAGCGCGATCCAGCGAAACTGCCCTGGCGGGATTTGGGGGTGGACATCGTCATCGAGTCGACGGGACGCTTCACCAAGCGCGAGGACGCCGCCAAGCATCTGGTTGCGGGTGCTCAGAAGGTCATCATCAGCGCGCCGGCGAAGGGCGAAGGGCTCACCGTGGTGATGGGCGTGAACCACTCCGCCTACGACCCGGACAAGCACCACGTGATCTCGAATGCGAGCTGCACGACGAATTGTCTGGTCCCCGTTGTGAAAGTGCTCATGGACCGCTTCGGCTTTCGCCACGGATTCATGACGACGGTGCACTCGTACACGAACGATCAGACCATCCTCGACCAGCCGCACAAAGACCTGCGCCGGGCGCGGGCCGCGGCCGTTTCCATGGTTCCCACCACGACGGGCGCCGCGCGAGCGACCGCGCTCGTGATCCCGGAGCTCGAGGGAAAACTGGACGGCATCTCGATTCGCGTGCCGACTCCCGACGTTTCCATCATCGATCTGGTCGCGGAAGTCGAGAGCAATACGACGAAGGAAGCTGTGAATGCCGCGTTCAGGGAAGCCTCCGCGGGTGAGTTGAAGGGCTATCTGGTCTGCACCGACGAAGAGCTGGTGTCCGTCGATTTCATCGGGAATCCAGCCAGCGCGATCGTCGATCTCCAGAGCACGACGGTCATCGGGGGCCGGCTGGTCAAGGTGCTCGCCTGGTACGACAACGAGTGGGGCTATTCCACGCGCTGCGTCGACCTGGCGCGCTACGTGGGCGCGCGTCTCACGGCCGCAGTCCGGGGGTGATCCTAACAATCCTCTTGCCAATCCAGCCGGCTCGGCTTTCTAGCGCCTGATCAGGAAGCTATGCCCAACCGGAGCGAAGCGGAGGTCAGCGAAGGGGAGTGGAAAGGGGTGTGAGGAGGGGAAGGGGGTGGTGTGGGAGCTAAGCTCACGCTCGCGGCGTTGCCCGCTGGCGAGGTACGCGGACACCGGGTGCTGCTGCGCGTGGATTTCAATGTGCCGCTGAGTCCGGCCGGCGAGGTGGCTGACGACACACGGATGCGGGCCAGCTTGCCCACGATCCGGAACCTGGTCGACCGTGGCGCTGCCGTCATCATCCTGTCTCACCTCGGGCGCCCAAAAGGGGTGGCTCGCGCCGATCTTTCCCTCGCACCCGTGGCTAGCCGGCTCGCGGAGCTGCTGGCGTTGCCCGTGCGATTCGTCCCTGAGTTGACGGGTCCGCGCGCGGCGGAGGCCATTCGCGCGCTCCGTCCCCGGGAAATCATCGTGCTGGAGAACACGCGGTTCCATCCTGGCGAGACCGCCAACTCACCGGAGCTTGCGCGCGAGCTCGCCGCGACGGTCGATCTATTCGTCAACGATGCGTTCGGCGCCGCCCATCGCGCCCACGCTTCGACGGCAGGCGTGGCGGAGGCTCTGCGGACGCGTGGTGGACGTGCCGTTGCCGGCTTCCTGATGGAGCGCGAGCTGCGTTTTCTGGGCGACGCGCTGAGCCAGCCCGAGGCCCCTTACGTGGTGTTGCTCGGCGGCGTGAAGATCAGTGGAAAGATCGAGCTGATGGAGCGTCTGCTCCCCCGTGCGGATCGCCTGCTGGTCGGCGGCGCGATGGCGAATACGTTCTACCGAGCACTGGGACTCGAGACCGGCACGTCCCTGGTCGAGGAAGACCGCGTCGAATTCGCGCGTGATTTGCTCGGTCGCGCCGGCGGGAAGCTCATGCTTCCGGTGGACGTCATCGTGGCGGAAGAAATCGCCGAGAATAGCGCGACAGTGAACGTGGACCGGGACGCAGTGGCGCCGACTCTCAGTATCGGGGACATCGGCACGCGGACGCGAACGATCTTCTCGGACGAGTTGGCGGGCGCCCGCACGATCCTCTGGAACGGACCCGTGGGCGCGTTCGAGGTCGCGTCGTTCGCCGAGGGAACGCTCCACCTGGCGCGGGCCATTGCGCGTGCTTCCGACCGAGGGGCTCTGACCGTCCTTGGCGGTGGCGACACGGCTGCCGCGGCCAGTGCCGCCGGCGTCGCCGATCGCATGACCCACGTGTCGACCGGTGGAGGTGCTGCCCTCGAGTTCCTCGCCGGCATGGAGCTGCCCGGGGTCGCTGCCCTCGATGATCTGGAGTCCCGATCATGATGACCCCCAGACCCGTCATCGGGGGGAACTGGAAGATGCACCATGGCCCAGCGGACACACGGCGCTTCTTCCAGCAGTTCACCGGGCTGTGGAAGGGCCGGCCGCCCGGCACCATCGTTTTCTTCCCGCCGGCCGTCTCACTGAGCGTGGCCCGCGAGTGCCTTCACGGTCGCCCGGACCTCCGACTGGGCGTCCAGAACATCCACTGGGAAGAACGAGGGGCGTTCACCGGCGAGATCTCGGCCGCGATGGCACGCGAGGCCGGAGCCGAGTTCGCTCTGGTCGGCCACTCGGAGCGTCGACACATCTTCGGTGAACGCGATGAGCAGGCGGCGCGCAAGGTTGTCGCGGCGCTCCGGGCCGGCTTGATCCCTCTGCTCTGCGTGGGAGAGACCCTGGAAGAGCGGCGCGCCGGCCGCGTCGATGACGTGATCCTGCGTCAGCTCGATGCGGTGCTCGATTCTCTGCCTCCCGATGCGGGCCTACTCCTCGCCTACGAGCCCGTCTGGGCCATCGGCACGGGGGAGAATGCGACGCCCGGGGATGCCGCTGCGGCGCACGCGGCGTTGCGCCGTCGGCTGAGCGCGCGGTGGGGCGCGAGTCGAGCGCAGGATGTCGCCATCCTCTACGGTGGCAGTGTGAAGCCCGACAATGCGCGGGATTTGCTGGCGGCGCCCGAAGTCGACGGTCTGCTCGTGGGCGGAGCGAGCCTGGACCCAACGGCTTTTGCAGCCATAGCGGCGACGGAGTTTGCCTGAGGCGCCGCTTGACACGTAGCTGAGCCCCGGCGACGTTTAGCCACCGGCGGTTGAAGCAGAAGTATCTGTTGAAGCGTAACGCGTTAGCGGGGGAACCACGGCATGTACGGATTGCTGCTCACGATCATGGTTGTCGATGCCATCTTCCTGGCTATCGTGATCCTGCTCCAGTCGGGCAAAGGGGGCGGGCTGGCGGCGGTCGGGGGCGGTGCGGCGGGCACGGAGATGCTGCTCGGCGGACGCCAGGCCGCGACCATTCTGACTCGCGCCACCTGGGTAGCCGGCGGCGTATTCATGTTCCTGGCCGTCGTTCTCTCCATCCTGTCATCGCGTGCGCAAGTGCCTCAGTCGATCCTGCAGGACGTGCTGCAGCAACAGGCTGCGCCGGAGCCGCAGCCGCTCTTGCCGTTCCTGGGCGACTCGGCGGCCCCCACACAAACTCCACCGCCGCCGTCCGGTCCGTAGGTCAGTCGACCTGCCACAGGGGAGCAACGGCCGTGGCTCGCGTAGAAGTCCCCATGCCCCAGATGGGCGAGTCGATCGCTGAGGGCACCGTCTCCAAGTGGCTGAAGCAAGTCGGCGATCGCGTCGAGCGTGACCAACCGGTCGTCGAAATCTCCACGGACAAGGTAGACGCTGAGATCCCGGCGCCTGCGAGCGGTGTTCTCGCCGAAGTCAAAGTCCAAGCGGGTGAAACCGTCGAGGTCGGAGCCATCCTCGCCGTTATCGAGACGGAAGCCGCTGCGGGAGCCGCTGCGGCACCCGCGCCGAAGACCGCCGCGCCTGAGAAACGAGTAGAGGCTGCCGAACGGGTAGCGGTCTCGCGACCGACGGCGGAGCGGCGACCGGACCGCGGCCCGGGCGATGGCCCGGACCGCCCGAGCGTGCAGAGCCCCGGGACGGCGGAGCGCGAGTCCCGTCGTGAGGACGGCAAGCGCCAAGCCGTGGAGGAGCGTGGGGAACGGCGCTCGACACCCCTCGTGCGCCGCATCGCCGCCGAGCACGGCATCGACATCAGCCGCGTTCCGGGGACCGGCAGCCAGGGCCGCGTTACCAAACACGACATCCTCGCCTTCATCGAGCAACAGGCGAAGCCCACCACCCCGGCTCCCGTTGGCCGCCCGGTCGTGGCGCCTGCCGGCGATGTATCCGAATTCTGGTACCGCTTCTATGACGAGGTCCGCCACCCCGAAGTGCAGATCCGCGACACCGACCGCGTCGAGCCGATGGACAAGATCCGACGGCTCACCGCGGAACACATGGTGCTGGCCAAGCGCGTGGCGGCGCACGTTCACTCGTTTATCGAGATCGACTTCACGCGTATCGATCAGATCCGGGCCCAGATGCGTCAGAAGTGGGAGGGCGAGGGTGTCAAGGTCAGCTATACGGCTTTCACCCTCTGGGCCTGCGCCCGTATCCTGCGCGAGTTTCCGCGCGTGAACGCTACGATCTCCGGGGATTCGATCGTTTATCGCGGGGAGGTCAACCTGGGAATGGCCGTGGACCTCGACCCCGGGCTCATCGTGCCCGTCCTCCATCGCGCTGATGAGTTGAGCCTCGCCGGCTTGGCGGTCCGCGCAGCCGACCTGGCCGAGCGCGCGCGCACGCGCAAGCTTCTCCCGAACGAAATCCAGGGAGGAACCTTCACGCTTACCAACCCCGGCGTGTTCGGGACCGTGGTGGGAATGCCGATTGTCCCCAGAGGCCAGGCCGCGATCCTGGGAACGGGCTCCATCGAGAAGCGTCCGGTCGCGCTGACGGATCCGGCCACTGGCGCCGATGTTCTGGGAGTCCGCAAGCGCGCGTACTTCTCGCTCGGATACGACCATCGCATCGTGGACGGCGCCGACGCCGCGCGATTCCTGTCGCGACTCAAGCAACTACTCGAAAGCTTCCCCGAGCAGGCGTGAGCCCTCGCCCGGCCCCATCCCCTCAGTCCCGCGTCTCCGAAGTCTACCCGGCAGGTGCAGACCTTCAGGTCCGTGTCCTGGGCACCGTCCCCTACGCGGATGGGCTGCGACTCCAGGAGGACCTCGTCATCCGCCGCCGCAACGCGGAGATACCCGATCAGCTGCTTCTCCTCGAACACCCTCATGTCATTACTCTGGGAAGCTCCACGAATCGCGCCCACCTTCGCGCCGATGAGACGACGCGGCGCGCTCTGGGAATCGAAGTCTTCGAGACCGGACGCGGAGGCGACGTCACCTACCACGGACCGGGACAGCTCGTCGGCTATCCGATCCTCGACCTCAAGCCGGACCGCAAGGACCTGCACCGCTACCTGCGCGACCTCGAAGAGGTCCTCATTCAGACCCTCGCCGACTTCCAGATCCAGGCAGGAAGGAAGCACGGCTTCACGGGCGTCTGGGTGAACGACCGTAAGATAGCGGCGATCGGCGTCCGCGTTTCCTCGGCGTGGATCACGTCCCACGGGTTCGCCCTCAACGTCTCCACCGATCTGACTTACTTCGATACCATTGTGCCCTGTGGTCTCCACGATCGCGGCGTGACCTCCATCGCGCACGAGCTCGCCTGGACGCCTCCCTTGCGTGCGGTCAGCGAACAGCTGATCGCGCACTTCGCACGCGTGTTCGCCCGCCATGTCTGTGTTGTCTAGGCAACACTTTTGCAGGCGATGACCTGCACGTCCGCGTGCGAATTTTTGGCAATTTTTTCAGGAGTGCGCGTGAAGTTACGCGACAATTGGCGGGATAATCAATGTGTTTAGGGCAAACGCTGGAGCCAACGGTAGTGCGGCTAATCTGACGTTGTAAGCTATTATCAATAAGGTAGTTAAATTAACTATCGCCTTCCTGCAACGAGCTGCGCATGTGACTCTTGACTCGCATGGGGTCGCAGGTGTATTGTACTCCCGCGCTTGTGAGGCGGCCTATTGAAACGATGGCGAAGGCTATCCGGAGATGGCTCACGAGCGAGTCGCTTCGCGAGGACGCTTGCGGAGTGACAGTTGCCCGGGCTTCAGGGTCTGGGCGGCCGGCAGGGAGGTCGCTGGGCCCTGCTAGTAGCCTTCAAAGCTAGAAGGCGCCTGATTCGCGGACCGCGCGGAGAGGGTAAGGGAAGTCGGTCTAGCCGTCTGCACAGGACGGGCCTGAACAACGGATCGTATCCCGCCAGCGACACGAGAGCCCCTGAGCAGGAAGTGCCCTGCTCGGGGGTATCGTGCTTTTGGGGACCCAACAACATCAGCTCACGTGGAGCCGCGCTCTTCCATTCGCCGCTCTTTCTCCGGCGGTGCGAACTCGAAGAAGTCCAGGAATCGCTCTCGCTCGGTGCGCTGCCTTTCCAGCCATGGCTCGAACGCCGAGGCGACCAACCCTTGTGAGCGGGTCTGCTCGCGAGCGGCCCGTATAGCGAGGAAGTTTGCGTACTCGTTCTGAGGATGTCCGGCGTGGCCGCGAATCCAAGACCAGGACAGGATGTGTCGGTGGGCCGCGCGATCGAGATTCTGCCACAGGTCCAGGTTCTCGATCGGTCCGCCCTTGCGACGCCAGCCGCGGCTGCGCCAGGCGGGGAGCCACTCGGTGATCCCGCGGATCAGGTATTGACTGTCTGACGTGAAGGTTACGCGACAGCGTCGCTTGAGCAGGTTGAGCGGCTCGATGGCGCTGGCGAGGGCCATGCGGTTGTTCGTGGTGTCCGGTTCCGAGGTCCAGAAGTCACGGCGGACCCAGGTCTGCTTCGTCCACGTCTCGATCAACGCCGCGGCCCCGCCGGGAGTGGCCCGGTCCTGGAACTGGTTCCCGAGGCAGGATTCGTCGGCGTAGATGTAGACGAGCGGCGGCTCGGGCATTTCCTCTCCAGCTTAGGGGTAGTCCGCTGCGGCAGCCCCGGGAACGTGCGTTGGGAAGGTAGCGCTCGTGCGGTAGGGTCGGCGAGGACAGTGCGCCACGAGTGGGCGCGGGGCCTTGCAAGACGGAC
The DNA here is from genome assembly GCA_016209995.1 of Gemmatimonadota bacterium. Lineage (GTDB taxonomy): Bacteria > Gemmatimonadota > Gemmatimonadetes > Longimicrobiales > Gaopeijiaceae > JACQVC01. The sequence continues at coordinate 1,905 of JACQVC010000065.1, read as the reverse complement.
TCGAGGCCACGGCCCCGCTTCCGCAGCTCCATAGCGCGACGTTGAAGTAGTGAGCCACTGTTACTTACATTGTAGGATTGTATGCCTGCCCCCTCTGCATACCTACTTCTCGAGGACGGCCGGCGCTTCGCTGGGCAAGAGTTTGGTGCGCCCGGCGTTGCGCTCGGTGAGGTTGTCTTCAATACGGCGATGACCGGCTATCAGGAGGTCCTGACGGACCCCTCGTACGCCGGCCAGCTCGTCACCATGACGTACCCCCTCATCGGTAACTATGGCGTCAACTCCGAAGACCAGGAGTCCGCGGCGCCGCAGGTGGCCGGTTTCATCGTGCGCGAAGCGTCACAGGCCTACAGCTCCTGGCGTGCGCAGGAATCGTTGGAGGCGTACTTACGGCGGCATGGTGTGGTCCGGATCAGCGGCGTCGACACGCGGGCGCTGACTCGCCACATCCGTTCGGCCGGGGCGATGCGTGCCGCGATCGCCGGCGCGGACGTGCCCGTTGCCGACCTGATGTCGCGTATTCAAGCCCATCCGCGCATGGAGGGCCTGGACCTGGCGTGTGGCGTCTCGACGACGGAGCGCTACGAAGTGGCTCCCAGCGGGGAACCCCGGTTTCGTGTGCTGGCGTATGATTTCGGGGTGAAGGCCCATTCCCCGCGCTTGCTTGCCGAGCGGGGCTGTCACGTGACGGTGATTCCCGGGCCGACCAGCGCGGACGAGATCCTCGAGGCCGATCCGGACGGGCTCTTCATCTCGAACGGGCCGGGCGATCCCGAGGCGGTCGAGCACGCGATGGACGCGATCTGCCGCCTGGCCGAGCGGGGTACGCCTGTTTTCGGGATCTGTCTCGGCCATCAGCTGATTGGCCGGGCGTTCGGCGCCTCCACGTACAAGCTCCTGTACGGGCATCGTGGCGGGAATCATCCCGTCTTGCGTTTGGAAGACGACCGCGTGGAGATCACCGCGCAGAACCACGGCTTTGCCGTGCGGGCCGGCGATGGCCGCACGATTCCAGGTGCGCCGGCGCTCGAGATCACTCACGTGAACCTCAACGACGGCACGATCGAGGGCCTGGCCCATCGCGAGCTCCCCGTCTTCTCGGTTCAGTACCATCCGGAAGCGGCCCCCGGTCCCCACGACAGTCGCTACCTCTTCGATCGCTTCATCGAACTGATGGCGAAGGCCGGTGGATAACCGCCCGAACGGCCCGGGCTCGGCTGCGCCCACCGACCCCGCTCAGGACGCCGCTCCAGAGGTTCCCGACGAGTGGGTGACGAACCTGGTCAAGGGCTTTGCTCAGACGCTGCGTGCCCGTCAGATCTACAGCCCCAGCAATCCCACGTATCAACGCTTCCTGAACTCCCTGCGCTCCGGACTCAGCGACCTCTGGAGCAAGACCGATGAGCTCACGCTCGAGCTGGAAGAGGAAGCCATGTTGTGGCGAGGCGCCACCGTGTACCGCGGCGAGGACAAGGCCGATTCGCTCGCCTTTCTCTTCTTCAAGGATGGCGTTCGCGAGCTGACGTTCCTGAGGGGCTTCGAGAAGGATGAGCTGGAGCGCTTCGTGGAGGTCCTGAACCGCGTGCGCCACCTTCGTCCAACGGACGAGGATGACCTTCTCACGCTTCTCTGGAACGCGAACTTTTCCCGGGTACAGTACGCTTCCGTGGACCTCTTCGCCGAGGGGTTGGACATTCCCGAGCCCACCGCGCAACCGCTGCCGGCCCCGTCGCGCGTCATTCAGGAGGAGTTGCCCACGGAGGGCGAGGGGGGCGCGGCGGTCGAGACGGCGGGCAAGGACTTGCGGGAGCTGACCGCGATCTCCGTCGAGGACTTCGATCCCACCCTCTACTTCCTGGATGCGGCCGAGCTCGACAGGCTTCGCGACGAGGTCGGTGGAGAGCT
>JACQVC010000063.1 GCA_016209995.1 Gemmatimonadota bacterium | reverse complement strand
CTGCTCCCGCGGAAGCGGTCATCGCGAGTCGGCCGTGAGATACGTCACTTATGATTACAAACGGATGTCCAAGCTCGACACTAAGAGCCCGCCGAACGATCGAGCTGGTCGAACATCGTGTGCAGGAGCGCAACCGCGCCCATGGGAGAGTCTCCCACCCGCAGCCGCCACCCGCCCCGCTCCGCGAGCTGCCGGAGCCCCGGGCCAATCGTGTCGGCGAAAACATCGAACCCGCTCTCCGGCGCGCTCGCGATGATGCGCACGATCTCGGCCGGCGCGACACTCTCCAGCGCTGGCTCGGCGCCGGAACGCTCCAGCAGACAGATCCCCGTGTGCTCGACCACCGGGAGCGGCGCCACAGCGTCCGCTTCGGCCGCGCGGACGGCCAGCTTCTCTTTGCCGTTGGCGAGCAGCGAGGGCGTGCAACCGGCCAGCTCGGGGAAATGAGCCGCTGCGCTCGGCGGCAGATGAAGAAACCCGGGCATCCCCCAGACGCGCAGCCGCGGCTCCAGCTGCAGGTACACTACATCGTCCGCCAGCACCGCCAGCCCAGCACGCAGCGCGGCATAGCAGAGTGTGCTCTTGCCCGAACCGCTCGCGCCCCACACCAGGAGCGCCGTCGACCCGCGCACCAGTCCGGCGGCGTGCAGCGGCTGGCGATCCAGCTGTGACAGCAGGGCGAGCGTCAGCGCCTCCAGCATGCTGTAGCGAAAATGCTCGCGGTCGGCGACCAGCGCGCTCGTGACGTACGCGACCGCTTCGCGGCGCAGCGGATCGGAGCAGGCGACGCTCCCAGGCGTATGGATCAACACGCGCTGTCCGTCGGGCATCCGGTACTGGAAAGGCGCGTGCGGGCCCTCGCCCTCGTCGCCCGGCTGCACAATGATGACGACCCGCACGCCCTCCGCCGAGATGTGATCCTTTTGCCGAGACAATACGCGCCATGATCCGAACGCGTCTTCGGCGGCCTCCACGATCCGGGCCGCGTTCGACTCGAAGCGGACCGGAATTCCCAGCACGGGAATCACCGTCACGCAGTCGAGCGGCACGGATCGCCGTAAGGGATCCGACGATGGCGTGAGTGGGATCGCGTCGGACACGAGAAGCGCCTCAGCCGCTCACGCTCGGACGCGGAGGCTCGCTCGCTCTGTCGGCGTCGCGTTGCGGGGAGATCAGACGATCGATCTGCGCCTGCAGGCCACGGGCGAAGACCGGCGCGGCGAAGCCGTGGGCGTGCGCCTGGATGGCGGCGATGTCGAAGTGTAACGCCTCGAACCGTCTCACTGCGTCGATCAGCGCCTCGACCGTCTGCTCGTGGAAAAACACGCCGGTGGCACCGTTCGTGGCCGGCCCCTTGCGGCGTTCCGGGGCGCCACCAGACTCGTGATGTCCATTGACGCCAATCACGGTTTCCAGCGCGCCGCCGGCGGCATAGGCGATCACCGGCGCGCCCGCGGCCTGCGCCTCGATCACCGCGATCCCGAAGTCCTCTACGCCCGCGAAGACGAAAGCGCGGCAGCGTCCCATCCAGTCGGCTACCTCCTCATCACTCACCCGACCGGTGAACAACACGTTGGCTCCCGCCATGGCTCGCAGTCTGCGCGCTTCCGGGCCGTCTCCGACGACGACCAGCCGTCGCCGCAGCCGGTTGAACGCCTCGATCGCGAGATCGACGCGCTTGTACGGCACGAGTGCGCTCACGATCAGATAGAAATCCTGCCGATTCGCTGCGGGCCGAAATCGCTCGACCTCGACAGGAGGGTAGACCACTTCCGCGGACCGATCGTAGCAGCGCCGGATCCGCTCGGCCACCCACCGCGAGATGGCTACGAACACGTCCACGCGCTGCGCCGTGCGCACATCCCAGCGGCGCAGCGCCGGCGCCGTGATGGTCATCGCGCCCCGCAGCCACGTCCCGGCCCGGCTCGGGCCAAAGTAGTCGTCGAAGCGATCCCAGATGTAGCGCATGGGCGTATGGCAGTAACAGAGGTGCGGCACGCCGCGTGGATGGCGCACGCCCTTCGCGACACAGTGGCTGCTCGAGATGATGAGATCGAAGCCTCGCAAATCGAAGCGCTCGACGGCCGCCGGGAAGAAGGGCAGATAGTAGCGATAGAGATCCGCAGCTCGCGGAAGTCGGTCGATGAACGATGTGCGAATCGGCCGTTGCTCGATTCGTCGCGACACGGATCCCGGCTCGTGCAGCAGCGTGAAAATCTCCGCATCCGGATAAAGGCTCACCATGGCCTCCAGCACGCGCTCGCCACCGCGCATACCCGTGAGCCAGTCGTGAACGAGGGCCACTCGCATCAGCCGCGGATCCCTGTCGCGTCGCGCTGCCTCGGTACGGACGCGAATGCAGAGCGCACCACCTCGGTGGGCGAAGCCGCCGGGTCCACAATGACCACGCGACCGGCTCCGACCGGCGCCCACTGGACGGGATCTGCGAAACGGTTCCAAATCACGACGACCCGGGGGGTACCGGCGAGCGCGGCGAGGTGCGAGGCGAAAGAATCCGTCCCCACGTAGAGCGTAGCGCGGCGGAAGATTGCGGCCAGATCAGCCACACTGGTCGTGCCGGCGGCCAGCGTCACGGGCAGGCCTTCGAACACGGCCGCGAGCCAGGGCCGCTCCTCCGCCGTCCCGGTCACGACCACGGTCCGTCCCGCCTCGAGGAAGCTCGTCGCGATCCCGCGCCACCGCGCGTCCGGCCAGCGCTTGCGCGCCCGCGTGCCGGGATGAAGGACGACGTACTCCTCGCCCGTTCCGACTGCGTCGTCCATGCCGCCCCGCCCCGCTGCGGCCACCGCTGCTCCCGCCGCTCGCATGTCGCGCGTGTGGTCCACCGAGTGCGCGGCCCCATTCAGCAGGTATGCGATGTCCGGATCGACACGGACAGCGCCTGCCAGGGTCGTCCCCGCCCCGCCGGCGATGGTCTCCACCGCATCCTGGAAGCGCACGATCTCGTGCACGTGGCCACGCCATCCCACCTCGTGAT
>JACQVC010000022.1 GCA_016209995.1 Gemmatimonadota bacterium | reverse complement strand
TTCGACATGTCGCTCGGCGCGGGGCTGGGCCGCCTGGCCGACAGCGTGTTCCGCGTCGGCCACCTGGGCGCGTTCAACGATCTCATGCTGGCGGGCACCCTCGCCGGGCTGGAGATGGGGCTTCGCCTGGCGGGCGTCCCGCACCGCGACGGCGGCGTGCAGGCCGCGCTGGCCGAGCTCGTGGCGGAGTCGCCCCTCCACGGTCGTCAGTCCTCAGTCGACGCACCGTCGTCAGTCAACCAGTCCCAGCCAGCCGTTTCGACCACCGACTGACGACCGGAACCGAGATTCGTCCTCGTTCGGCTGGGGTCTGACACGACGAGGTATCGAACGGAGCCTCGTGCAGGCCGGCGGCGGAGGTCTGCTGCCGCCAGCTATTTCGAGACCGCCTCGCCGTCGATCATGGCGATGGCCAGGAGCGCCGGCTGCACGCCGCGATTGACCCAGCCGTGGTTGGTGCCCCGCTGGACGACCACGTCGAACGGCTTGAGCGTCACCTCGCCCTCGTCCAGGACCAGCGTAATCTCGCCCGACAGCAGCACGACGTAGTCCACCGTCCTGGTCCGGTGCATGCCAGGGCCCTTGGTCGTGTCCACGCGGGTGTGCATCGCCTCGAGCGTCTTGAACAGCCCCGCCATGAAGCCTTCGATCTGTTCTGCGCTCAGCTCGGCGAGCGCCGACTCGGGTGGAAACTCGACGAAGCGGAACACCGATCCCTGCGCCGGCGGCTCGAGCCGGACCTTCCGCGCGGCCGCGTCGGTCTGTCCCGTGACGCGAGCCGGCGTCTCGTCGGTCACCCACAGACACAGGTCGCTTTCGAGATCGGGTCCGGCACGGACCTGGCCGTCAAACAGCACCGCGGAACGTCCGGCCGCGTCATGGCCGGTCACCACGCGTCGAATCGGCTTCATGGTCAAGGCGCCTTGCAGACGAAGTTGGCGGCGTCGTTGGGGTTGCCGGCGCCGATGTACTCGGCAAACTGCGGATACGGACAGAGCGGGCGCGTCATGCCCACACGGTTGTCGGCGGTGCGGGTGGCCATCAGCTCGTCGGGCGCGACGCCCGATTCGCGCCACCGCTCGAGCGCCGCCAGATAGTCCACCTGGTTGGGTCCGACACCGCCGCTGCAGTGGCCCATGCCGGGCGCCATGAACAGGCGAATCCAGTCGCCCTGGTTCGGCCCCATTGTCTCGAGCACGCGCGAGTAGTAGTCGATCGAATTGCCAGGCGAGATGGCGGTGTCGTTCCAGCCGTGATAGAGGAGCAGCTTGCCGTCCCGCGCCTTGAACGCCTGCAGGTTCGGATCGACGGCGTTGATGAAACCGATCCGATCGTTGAGGACGCGGAGGTCCCGATCCAGGTCGAAGGTCCGCCAATCCCAGTTCAGATCGTTGTAGGCGGCGATGAACGAGCCCACCGAGACGCCGGGTGGCTGGGTGCCGCCGGTGACGCTCGTCCAGCTGGTTTCGCTGCCGGGCTCCTTGCCAGGGAAGACAACCGCGCCCGCCCGCGTGCGGGCCGGCGCGTACACCCGTTTCACCGTTTCGATCTGCGGCGCCGTCAGACAGTCGGCCCCGTCGCCGCCGCGGCACACAAGCGAGGCGGGGTCGAAGGTGCACGCCCGTGGGTTGGTGAGAAATCCGTCGGCCACGCCGTCCTGCGCGTCGCACGCCTTGAGGACCGCCTGATTGAGCAGAGCCAGCTTGCTCTGGGGCACGGCGCGCATCGAATCGGTCAGGGTCGGCACCGAGATCGACAGGTCGTACGCGTGCATCGCCATCTGCGCGTTGGCCGGTGCGCCCGCGATGATCCCGTCGAAATCCTCCGGATACCGCTGGGCTGACATCAGACCCTGGCGGCCGCCGGTCGAGCAGCCGTTCCAGTAGGAGAGCCGGGGCCCGCGATCGTAGAAGGCTGCAATCAACGACTTGGCGTGGACGGTCGTTTCGTGCACGGCGCGGTACGCAAAGTCGATCACCTGCTCGGGATGTCCCACGGCGAACGTCGCGTTCCCGCCCTCGTGGCCCGTGTCGGTGGAGGCCGTCGCGTACCCATTGCGGAGCCCCGCGGCGAGGGCCGGATAGCTGATCGCGCCGGCCCAGCCGCCGTTGCCCACCACCTGCAGTTTGCCGTTCCAGTTGTTGGCCGGCAGCCACACTTCGAACCCGATGTGCGAATCGGCCGTCGGCGCGGCGACCGCGACGATGCGACAGTACGCCGGGAGGGCGACGGGCGCCTGGCCGCCGCGCCCCGGCGCCGTGAACGGCCCCGACGGAACAACCCGGGCCGAGGTGACGGTGACATGGGGCGGCGCGGCCGACGCCAGCTCTTCGCACGGCGTTGCCGCCAGGAGCGGGGCGGCGAGGAGCATCGAAGCGAGCGTCAGCACAGAAGTGCGCAGCATGTTCGGTCTCCTACTCGACCAAGTGGTCGGTTTTCAGTGCGTGAGTGCCGAGACTTCCCTGCGCAAGAGGCCCAGCGTCTTGAGTCGCGGGCCGAAGTGAACAGCCTCGGATTATGGGCCAGCGGCTGAAAACCGGTCAAGTCGATGATCGGCGCGATCCGCGCCGCAGCAGTGTGCGGTTGATGGTCGACCGGGATCCCGGACGAACGGCGGAAATACTGGGGACTGCCAGCAGCGGAGGTCATGGCGCTCGCGCGGCAGCCGGTCGAAGGCCTGGAGCGCCTCGGCGACCACGCGCGCCGAGTCATCCCCGCCGGCGAGGCCGCCGACGAGCAGCACCGTGGGGACCTCGGCCGAGAGGCCGGCCAGCCGGTCCTCCAGCCGCACCGGCGGCCGCACGCGCAGCGCGGCGGAAAACGGGGATATTTTCCTGGACCAGGCCCTGGTGCCGCCACGGTCCCGTCGTGCGACCTATGCTACTATCTGCGCGTTCGGAGCCGGTGTTTTCCTGACCAAGAATTCAGGAACTCTTCAGATGCGCCGGGTGGGCAGCTAGGCTAGAATGCTCGAGGGTTGGGAATGTGCCTGGTGTCGCCCCGCGGCGCTGCTTTAGCAACACCATATCCGAGGAGGAAGCATCGTGAATCGCAAAGTACTCGGGTTACTGATGGCGGTGGTTTTCTTGGCCGGGGTGCGCGCGTACGCCCACCACTCTTTTGCGGCCACGTACTTCGAAGACAAGAGGCTGACCATTGAAGGAGAGCTGGTCCAGTTCCTCTACAGGAACCCGCACTCGTTCGTGCACGTCATGGCGCCCGACGACAGCGGTCAGATGCAGCGGTGGTCGATCGAGTGGGGCGGCGGCGGCCAGCTGGCGCGCCAGGGTGTGGGCCGGGAAACGTTGAAGGTGGGTGACCACGTGGTCATCGTCGGCGACCTGGGGCGCAACCCGGCGGACCATCGGCTCCGCATGCGCACGATCGTCCGGCCGTCGGACGGCTGGAAGTGGGGCGGCGAGATCGACTAGATCAGCCGCGGCGGGCCGCCGGCCCGTCCGTCGTCGGTCGAGACTTACGGCCCTTTGGAGGCGGCTCCGTAACCGCGGTACCGGGCGTACCGTGCTCGGAGACCGCCTCAAGTTTTTTCCACTGGCCCCTCCGCCTGCGGCGGTCCTCGGGCGCCCCACCGGCCCCTCTGCCGGGCTGCCATGCCAGGCTGCCACGCTTGACGCGCTCGTCGGGGCTGAGTTAGCATCGCCGGGCTTACGGGGACAATCGATCCGCGAGAGCCCGCTCGCGCCAGTCCACGGGCGGCACCTTTTCAGCACAGGGAAGACGGTACAACCACGGGGCGACACGCCCCTCGCGCTGACATTCCAAGATACAGGAGATCGAATGGCCACGAAGATCGTCGATACCATTCTTCCGACCACCATGGTTGGATCCTATCCGCGGCCGCACTGGTACAAGCACCAGTTGCTCGGCCGTGACGTGCGGGTCGCGTTCAAGGAAGTGGACTTCGAAGAGGCCTACAACGACGCGACGGCCACAGTGCTTCGCGACCAGGAGGAAGCCGGCCTCGACATCGT
>JACQVC010000068.1 GCA_016209995.1 Gemmatimonadota bacterium | reverse complement strand
CCTCGTCCTCGCCGACAACCTGGATTCGGCCAACGGGCTCGCGAATGTGTTTCCATCGAACCGCGCCGTCGTCTTCGTGCATCCTCCCATCGATGACGTCAGCCTGGCTTTCTATGACGATTGGCTCGAGCTGGTGATCACACACGAGCTGGCCCATGTGTTCCACCTCGACGAGTCCGGTTCCCTCAGCTCGCTGCTGCGCAGCATCTTCGGACGCTACCCCTCCCGCTGGCCCTTCTTCCCCGGGCTGTCGAGCCCCACGTGGACCATTGAGGGGATGGCTACGTACTACGAATCCGCCATGACCGGCAGCGGCAGGGCGCACGGGAGCTACGCTCAGATGGTGCTGCGCACCGCGGCGCTTGAGGGTCGCTTCGAGTCGATCGACCAGGTTTCGGGTCAGTCGCCGGTTTGGCCGGCGGGCGATCGTCCCTACGCGTACGGCTCGCTCTTCTTCGATCACCTGATGGAGCGCTATGGGCAGGACCGCATGGCGGACTTCGTTCAGGCCGGTGCCCGCCAGCTCGTCCCCTACCGGCTGAACGCGGCCGCTGGGAAGGCCTTCGGCACGTCGTTCTCCGCCGCCTGGCGCGACTGGCAGTCCGAGGTCGAGGCCCGGTACAGCCTCCTTGCTGATTCGCTCGCCGCACACGCTCCGTTGACCGAGGGGGAGACGATCGCTCGCAGCGGGCGCTACGCTCTGCACCCGCGTTTTTCGCCGGATGGGAGCGAGGTCGCCTATGCCCGCTCGGACGGGCGCAGCGATCCGCAAATCGCCGTCGTGCGGGCCGACGGATCGCCCGTCCGTAGCGTGGGGCCCCTGAACGGTGTGGAGTCCATGGCGTGGTTTCCCGACGGCGCCTTCGTGGTGGCGCAGATCGAGTACGTGGATCCTTACCGGCTGACCAAAGACCTCTATCGCGTGGAGCGCGGCGAGCGGCGCCGCCTGACGCGAGGCGAGCGCCTCTACCATCCCGACGTGGCTCCCGGCGGCGGCGCGGCCGTCGCGGTGCAGAACGGACCGGGAACGACCCGTCTCGTACGCGTGGACCTGGAGACCGGGCGCGTGCAGGCGCTCAGCGAGTTCCGCTCCGCCGAGCAGTGGGCTTTTCCGCGGTGGTCTCCTGATGCGCGCTTCATCGCCGCATCGCGCTGGAGACCCGGCGCCCGCTACGACGTGGTGATCCTGGATCGGGACGGCCGCCTCGTCACGGAGGTCACGGACGACCGGGCCGTGGACATGGCCCCCGCGTGGTCGCCCGACGGGCGCTGGCTGATCTGGTCCTCCGACCGGTCCGGTATCCCCAACCTCTATGCCGCCGACGTGAGTGGACTCGCGGAGTACGCGGGGGCCGCGCGTCGAGCGGAGGACGCAGCTCGACTGGCCGTAGCGGCCCGGCAGGTGACGAACCTGGTGGGCGGCGCGTTCTTCCCGGACGTGAGCCCGGACGGACGCTGGATCGCCTACGCGGATTACCATGCCGACGGTTGGAGGATCGCGAAAATCCCCTTCGACCCGGAGCGTTGGATCGAGCCACTGCCCGCCGCCGTTCCGCCCCTCGACGGCGTGCAGCGCGATTCCTTGACCGCGGCGCTGGCCGCCGCACAGGTCGTGCCGTCCGCCCGCCCGTACGCCCCTGCTCGCTCACTGCTGCCGCGCTATTGGGCTCCCCTCTACGCGCCACCCGAGCGAGTTGGCGAGCGCACGGTGCTGCCCGCGGCCTATGGCGCCTTGACCAGCGGGCGTGATCTGGTGGGCAGGCACCAGTACACGCTCTGGGCCGGCTTGAATCCGGACCGCGGGAGATTGGAGGGCGGCCTCGAGTACGACTACGCCGGGCTGGGAAACCCGCTGCTGGGAATCGAGCTGGGCCAGCAACACGCATCACTCGGAGGAGTGCTGGGCCGCCGGGCCGACGCGACCATCGACACGCTCTTCGTCACGGAGCGTGAGCGGCGCTTCGGAGTCTTCGCCACGTTCCTGCGTCCTCGCCTGCGAACCAACGCATCCGTCACGCTGTCCGGGGCGCTGGTCCGCGAAGATCGCCAGCTCCTCGAGCTCGACCTCTCCGAGAGTCGGCGCTACAGCTTGCAGGACCCTGTCATCACGCTGGGTGAGGCGAGCCTGACGCTGGCCTACACGAACGCACGCAGACACGCCTTCTCGATCAGCGCCGAGAATGGAGTCGGTGGATTCGTGCGGCTGCGCGCGCGACGGGAACTGGACCTTCCGGACAGTTTGCGCGGCGTGCGCGGCGACGATGGATCGTTCGGCGAGGTCACTAGTGAGATCCGCGTCTACCTGGCTGTGCCCGGCCCGGGCTACGCCCGTCACGTGCTCGCGGCGAGAGTGAGCGCGGGAAACCGCTTCGGCTCCGGCGCCGATGCGGACCACTTCGAGCTGGGCGGCGCCGCCGGTACGCCGGAGCCCGTCACGGGGCTCGGCTTGTTCGGAGGAACGCGCTTGCTTTTCCCGCTGCGGGGATACTCGCGTGCCGCTCGCTTGGGGAACCGCGTCTGGTCGGCGAGCGCGGAATACCGTGTCCCGATCTGGCTCGCCCACCGTGGATCGGGGCTGCGTCCTCTCTACCTGGACCGCGTGTTCGGATCCCTGTTCGTGGACGCGGGAAACGCCTGGGGCCCGAGCGACGCACCCAGCGAGGCACTCATCTCAACGGGCGCCGAGCTCGCGGCGAGAATCCTACCGCTGTGGACCAGCTCACT
>JACQVC010000062.1 GCA_016209995.1 Gemmatimonadota bacterium | reverse complement strand
GTCCATCCGTTGGCAGATTCGGTGCCAGGCGTCTCAGACGCCGAAGGCCACCGGCGTTGTTGATCCATCGCGCGACGGCCACGTTGAATCGATGCGGAAAGTTGCCGACCGCTGCGGAAGATTCCCCACTGTTCACAGGCTCATGGTCGCGACACGGTGCGACGGGCGCTGCCCGTTTCCACACGCCATCCCTGCGCACGCCATTCAGGCACACCAAGCTCTAAGCGATGCGCGCGGAAGCCTTTCCGGCGCAGGAGATCCACGGCATCGAGTGCCATCACGCAGTACGGGCCGCGGCAATACGCGACAATGTCTCGCGCCGTAGGCAAGTCGCCAAGATGCTTCTTCAGGTCTCCCAGCGGCACCGAGATGGCACCCGGGAGGTGACCGGCCACATACTCCTCACGCGGCCGAACGTCGATAAGCGTGGCCTCGCCCGCCCGGACACGGCGCACGAGCTCGTCGGTGCGAACGGCCTCCATCGCGCCGCGTTCTTCCAAGTACTTCCGCGTGACCTGCTCGATTTCGGCCAGGCGAGACTCCGCCAGGGTCCGGAGGTCGAGAAGGAAGTCGCTCACCTGCGGGTCCGCCAGGCGGTACGTCACGTACATTCCGGCCTTCTGCGCCTCGACGAGGCGGGCGCGTCGGAGGACCTGCAGATGGTGCGATGTTGTCGCAAGGCTCCGGCCGGTCTGGCGGGCCAGGGCTTCGACGGTACGCGCGCCCTGCGACAGGAGGTCCAGGAGCTCAAGCCGGCTCGGGCTGGCCGAGGCCTTGCCAATGCGCGCAATCTGCTCGTAAATCACGGTCTTCAGCGTGGGGCGGTTCTTTGCAGCCATATCAAATACTCAAACGCATACTTGAATACTGCCCCATCGGAAACCCCCTCGTCAAGCCGGCCGCTTCCGTGGCGTCGTCCGACCCGTCGGCCGGAGCCCTTGGACCCGAGGCAGCGCCGCGGTCGGCTCTCGCAGGTTCAAGGCGTGCTCGACCAGCCCTGAACCGTCACACCGGCTGACCAATCAAGGCCGCGGCTCAGCCTGGACCATCGTGCTAGAATTGCGCCAGATTTGCCTTCCCAGCTTCGGCGTCCTCCGCTGCCGGACAGGCGGAGGCGGTTGCCTCGGTGGGCGCTCGCAGCGGCAGGTGTCGCAGTCGCCCTTCTCGCCGACGGCGCGATCGGGGCAGCTGCCCGCCAGCGGGCACAGTCGCCAGCGTCTCCCACACCCGTCTTTCGTGACGTCACCCGCCAGGCAGGGCTGGATTTCATCCACGTCAACGGAGCCAGCGAGGAGAGGTTCCTGCCCGAGATTACCGGGGCGGGTGGCCTCTTCCTCGACTTCGACGACGACGGATGGCTCGACGTGTTTCTGGTCGACGGCGGCTCGTTCGCCGACCCGGCGGTCGCCCGGCGCGCGCGCCACCGACTGTACCGAAACCGCCGCGACGGAACGTTCGAGGACGTGACGGACGCCTCGGACATCCACCACCGGGACTACGGGATGGGGGCATGCGCCGGCGACGTCGACAACGACGGGCGCATCGACCTGTACATCACCAACGTCGGTCCGAACGTCCTCTTTCGCAATACCGGCGGCGGACGGTTCGCCGAAGTGCCCGGCGCCGGCGGGGCTGGCTCCGCACTGTGGAGCACGAGCTGCGCCTTTGTCGACGTCGATCGCGACGGAGACCTCGATCTCTTCGTCGCCAACTACCTCGACACGTCGCCTGCGAAGAATGAGTTCTGCGGGTTCGCGGGGCCGCCGGCCATGCGCGACTACTGCCACCCGCTCGTGTATCAACCGTTGCCGGACGTGCTGTACCGGAACGACGGCAGCGGTGCGTTCGAAGACATCAGCATGCAGGCAGGCATCGCTCGGCACCGCGGAAACGGCCTCGGCGTGGCGGTCAGCGACGTCGACGACGACGGCTGGCCCGATGTCTTCGTGGCCAACGACAGCACGCCGAACTTCCTCTTTCACAACAACAAGGACGGATCCTTCGCGGAGATCGCGTGGCTGGCCGGAGTGGCGGTGGCGGCGGACGGCAGGCCCCGGGCCGGCATGGGCACGGCGTTCGGCGACTTCAGCGGGATCGGGCGCCTGGGAGTCGTGGTCACGAACCACGAAACCGAGATGCACAGCCTGTTTCTGAACCTCGGCGGGCTGCTGTTCTCGGACGTCACGATCCCCAGCGGCGTCGGACCCGCGACGCGTCCGTACGTCGGCTTCGGCGTCGTGTTCTTCGACTACGACAACGACACGCGGCTCGACCTCGCGATCGTCAACGGGAACGTCACGGCGAACGTGGCGCAGGTCCGGGCCCGCGGCACGCTCGCGCAGCGAAAGCTGCTGCTGAGAAACGCCGGGGAGCGTTTCGTGGACGTGACGAAGGAGGCGGGTCCGGGTTTCGCCCTCGAGGGGGTGGGCCGCGGGCTCGCGGCCGGCGATGTGGACAACGACGGCGATCTGGATCTGCTCGTCGCCAACAACGGCGACCGGCCCAACCTGCTGCTCAACGACGGCGGCAACGCCGCCAACGCCGTGCTGGTGCGGGCGGTGGGCACGACGAGCAACCGCAGCGGCATCGGCACGAGGCTGACGCTCACGACGGGCGAGCGCCGGCAGGTGCGCGAGGTGCAGTCCGGGTCCAGCTACCTCGCGCAGAACGATCTGCGTGCGCATTTCGGGCTGGGCGGGGCGGAGCGGGCCGACCGTCTCGAGATCCGCTGGCCCGACGGCTCGACCGAAGTCGTCGAGAATCTGCCGGCGAATCACCTGGTGACCCTTCGGCAAGGGCAGGGAATCGTCAGTCGCGCGGCGCTGACGCGTTGAGGCAGCCGTGGTTACACGGCCAGAATGTGTACGAATCGGCGAGATTCTGGCCGTGCAACCACGGCTTAGGCGCGGCCCGCTGCGCCGGCCGCGCGGCTAGGCCCGCTATGCGGTCGGACACCATGTGTACGAATTCGCGTTTCGGGCCGCATAGCGGTCCGATGAAGACCGCGCGCCTCGTTCTGTTGTGGCTGCTGGTGGCGCTCGTCGTCCCCTCGACGGCCGTCGCGCAGAGGGACGGCTTCCTCGCGGCATTCGTGCGGTTCTACCAGGCGCTGCGGGGCGCGTATGGCGACGAAGGCTCCGAGCTCGCCGCGCAGCTGGAGACGATGACGGCGGCGCTGGCGGGGTGGGACCGCGAGATCCGCGACGCGGAAAGCCAGCTAAGGCCCCGCCTGAAGGGCGCCGACGCGCAGACGGCCCTGCAGGTCCACGCCATTCTGGCGTCGCTCTACCTGGATCGAGGGCGTCTCGACGACGCCTTGCGGGAGTTCGAGGCAGACATCGCCGTCGATCCCACGCGCGCGGCGTTTCACCGATACACGGGGCTCATCCATCAGGCCTTCGCGCGGCCAGCCGATGCCGCGGATGCATTCCGCTCCGCTGCGCTCCTCGACCCGGCGGATCCGCAGGACGCCTACCGGCTCATCGTGTACCCGTCGGACAGCACGACGGCGCCGGAGATCCAACGGGCGCTCGCCACGCTCGCGCGGGTCGAGGGCGAGCTGATTCGAGGCGAGCGGCCGCGAGCCGGGTCGCCGTTCCGGACCACCCAGGCCATCGACGACGACGCGGGCGGCGCGATGGCGTTCGTACCGCCGCCGTACGCCCGTGGATTCTCGCTGCTGCACCGGGGGGCGTACGAGGACGGTCTTTCGGCGCTCCGCGCCGCGGTCGCGGCCGATCCCCTCGTCGCCGACGCCGCGTCCCAGGTCGAGTTGCTCAGTGCGCGTGGGGCCCCACCCCCACGCGCGGTTGCTCCTCGGC
>JACQVC010000553.1 GCA_016209995.1 Gemmatimonadota bacterium | reverse complement strand
GCCTGGAGCCCGACGTGGCCGAAGCCGCGGCGCTCACGTACCTGCTCGACCCGCGAGCGACCTACGTGTCCGTCGCCACGGCGTTCGGGTGTGCGTGGATCACAGTCTGGCGGTGGGTGGGCTGGATCGCCGCGCTCGTGGCGCCGGCCGTCCTCCTGGCGCGGGCCGCGCGCCTCGACGCGGGTGCCGGTGTGGCGCCGAGTGCGCTGCCGCGCGCGGTCGCCGCCACCGCTCGGGCGTCCCGAGGGCTTTACAAGTCCCGCCGCGCGCGCGATCCTGTAGCCGGTTCTCCGGTCCAACGCGCCACCGCCGCGGCCGGGGACACCAGGAGGCCCGGGGTCCAGCCCGGGCCTCCACCCTCAGAACCCCTGCTGCTCTGCTTGCCACACCTTCGCGCGCCGAGGCAATCGGCTCCGCGTCACCTCCGGTGGGTCACTTCTGCTGAGCACCCCCCTGGCGCTTCTCGCGAGCGTCTAGGGCGAAGGACGCGGTCGGAGTAGGTCTCCGCGATGTCAACGGGCTCGGCGTACTGCTCGCGGTAGAGTTGTGTGACCTCCTCGACCGCCTTCTTGTGACCCGGGTGGTCAGCGCGCCAGTACGGGCTCTCCGGGTCGTCGAGGTACTTGGCGAGCCGACGCTTGAACTTGGAGCCCCCCGCCGCGGGCGTGGCTGGTGATGTCCCGCCCGTTGTCGAGTCTCCTCCTAGACGCCCGTAACCCTTCGGCATCGGTCATTCTCCTCGCGAGGCGCGCGCCACGGCCGCGCCCCCGGTATCGAACAGTTGTTCGCGCTGGCCGCGCTCCTCAGACGAGGGGACCCCGCTTGAGTCCGCGGGAGCTTCATCCGACGCGCCCCCAGCGTAGAGGACCACGCGATGAGCGGCCACAGCCACCGTCGAGCCTGCCTCCGTCGGCGTCGTGTGAGACGCAGAACCGGCTCACGAGGTCACCTACTCCTCGTGAAGCGTGCGGACGTAGCGGACCATCGTCTCGATCTGCGAGGGCGTGAAGCGCTTCGCGGCCCACTCGCGGAACTCGTCCTCGCGGGCGGTGGACAAGCGGCCGACATCCCCGACGAGCGCGCGCGCGTACCAGTTCATCGCCGCCTGCGTCTGGCTCGCGGAGAAGTTCTCCCGGAGGGCCCACGTCAGGAACATGGCCTCATCCACCTCATCCCACGACTCCCGGTACGCGGGAGGGAGAGGTGGCGGGCTGACGCCGAGCTTGGCTCGGAGGTGGTCGGCCGGTTCCAACTGGTCCACCTCGGGGAACGGGGGAGGCGGGTCCTCGGCCTCGTATGCTCGGCGGACGGCATCGACGGCGGCCTTGTGCTCGGGGTGGTAGCGATCATAGTACGGATGCGCGGGATCATACTCGGGGAGTAGGGACTTCTTCGCGGGCGCCGCGAGGCTCGGACGCGCGGGAGCGCCGGTTTCGTCGGCCGTGTGCTGCACGTACCACGCGCGTACCTCCTCGACGGCTTGCGCGTGGTCCTTGTGGTTCGCGTCCCAGTACGGGGAGTCAGGCGGGGGGAGCAGGGAACTGGTCTCAGACATGAGAAAGGCCTCCTTCGACCGCGGCGACTGCGTTACGGGTGGCGAGCGGGTTGGGCTTGCGCCCGGTGTACGCGGGCCAGAGCGTTTCGATGATGTACTGGAGGTCCCGACGGACGGCAGAGGGTCCGTCAGCGCTCCACCCGACCACCTTTCGGAGGTACAGGTGTTCGCGTGCCTGGATGTCCGCCAGGGAGAGGTTCTCGACGCGCCTGGGAACGGCGGCGATCTCGCCGGTCTGGAGAGACATGAGGAGGTTATACACTTCACGTGTGCTCCGCTGGAGCGCGTTTGTGATGCTCGGTGAACCGCTGCGGAGGAAGAACTCCTCTTCGACCAGCCCGTGGAGCGCTGTCAGGAAGTCGCCGTGCTCGGACCAGAGCGCCATCACTTCCCGACTGATCGCCTTCGCCTGCTCGACGACCGAGGCGAGGTCGGCCTTGATCTTGTCGAGTTCCTTCTCACGGGCGGCGCGCTCGATTTCCCGGTTGTCAACGTGATAGGCACGAACGTCGGCAGCGTTCGGGCTCGTTAGCCCGGTAGCTGGGAGAACGTCCAGCGGGTTGGTGGAGCCGGTGGGCTTCGTCATTGCGGGATCTCCTATTGGTGCCCGTGGGGAGCGGGCGGGGTGAGGGGTGAAGGGCAAGGTTGCCCGGTGAGGAAATACCCAACCGGGGCTCGCGCGCCGAATCGGTCCCCAACGTGACGTGGGCGCGCGCGATTTTGGGGGTGCCGGGGGTCGATGGGACCCGTTCGCGGTCGGATCGCTGACCCGTCCGCGCAACGGGGCCAGACGGCGGACAGCCACGACGGAAGCCAGGACGGGCGGGGCCGGCGCGCGGTCCTGTCGAGGTCGCGGGCGCATAGGGGGCACATGGGCGCTACATCTCCTCGGAAGTAACCGCCGACTCTGACGACCCCGTCAGACCAGCGATCGGCGGGGAGGATCGTCGTCGGCGCCCCGAGGTCCGCGCGTCGAGCCATCGGAGGATACGCTCCCGGGGGAAGCGGACCACGCCCCCGACACGGAGGACGGGCATGGTCGGGTCCTCGTCCGCCCATCGGTACGCGGTCGCCTGGGACACCTGGAGCAGCCCGGCTAGCTGGGCGGCCGTCAGATATGCCGGAGCGCTCACCGGCTCGCTCCCTCGGCCAGCGCCGGCTCACGGGCGTTTCCCGGAGGGGATTCGACCGTATGGCCCGTAAGCGCCCAAGCCGGCGGACGCGCGAGGAAGTCGGCCACGAGGGCATCCGCGAGGATGTCGGCCAAGTCGGACGCCAAGGGGGAGAGGGTGGGAGCGTTCATCCTCTTCTCATCGCCCACTTCGCCAACCGGGCCCGCCCAGCCCGCCGCTTCCACTCTGGCGTGAAGGGGCGGCGCTCCGGGTGGAAGCGACAGCGCTCCTCGTTCCTCAGGCACCACGAGCGGCAGCGCGCGCCGGTTGACGCCATCGCTTCACATTGCCGGGGGACGCGGCGAGGTCGTGGGAGGGGGCGCGGGTCAGTGTGGCTCCAGCAGTATGGCTTGTACTTCAGGCGCCGCCCGCGACAACGAGCACCATTCTCGAAGTACCGTTGACACCGACGGATGTGGAACGGGACGCGGTAGAGGCTCATTCCGGCGCCCCCTTCGTCTTCGTCGCCGCGAGGAACGAGGCCCGCTGAATCGCCGGGTTCGGCTTGACCAGGAGTTCAGCGGCCCGCACCAGGGCCATGTACGCGGTCGGGGACAGCTTGCCGGCGACCATCGCGGTCGCCCCCCGTTCGAGGGCCCGCTGGATTTCCGCGGGACTGCGGAAGCGGATCGTCTGGCCCTGGCCCTTCCTCGTTTCGGCCGTCGTCTTGCCCCCACGGGAGCGCGCGTCCGCTCGCTGGGCGGCTCGGCGTTCCGAGTGGGTGTAGCAGAGTCCCTCGCCGTCGTGGAGGACGCGGTTGGTACACTGCCGGCCGGCTGTCGTCGTCGCGCGGCATCGCTCCCGCTCGGCCGCTCCCGCGGGGGCCGCTCCGGCGACCGACGTGGAGCCGACGACGGACAGATGGGGACCGGACGCTTGCCCCTCCCTCCCGTCCCCTCGGTCGGACGCGGAGTTAGCGGCACCCTCCCCCTCGCGGTCGGTCATGGGGTCCTCGGGGGCCGGTCGGCGGACGGTTGGCGGAGTGCTCGCGTCCAGGACGGGGGCCAGGGGGTCGGTGGGGGTCATCGGTCGGTCTCCTCGGATGCGGACGCAGGCGCGGAAGTGTCACCTCCGTCACCCTGTCCCTCCGTCACCTCGGCGGAACCGTCACCACTGTCACCTGTCACCCTGTCACCTACCCCCTGTACGTCCCCTTCCTCCATAGGGGGTGACACTTCCGGGGAGACAAAGGAGACGGGTGACAGGGTGACAGTTGGTCGAGCAAGATAGAGGACGCTGTTCGCCGGTCGGTGCGTGGCGCGGATCAACCCTCGGGCCTCCAAGTCCGCCGTGAGGGCCGACACCTCCACGAGACTCAGCTTTGCCCGCCGCTGCAAGTCCCGCCCGCTGATCCCTCCAGGATTCGCCTGGATGAACCGAAGAACCTTCCCGAGTTTCCGTTCCGTCGCGCCCTTCGTCATGTCGTCTACGATCACCTGTGCGCTCTCCTTCGCGGTCTCCACGAGGGCCAGCCCTCGCCAGACGTGCTCAACCTTGACGGTCTCCGCCCCCTCGCTGACCGCGTAGAGGAGCGCGAGACGCGGGCCGTACTCCGCCAACCGACGCGCCCACGGGAGGAGAAGATCGGCCTCATACTCCGCGTCGGCGCCTCCGAGCAGCGTCACCTCGGCCCTGTCCAACCGAATGAGGGCGGCCTCTTCGATCGCAACGGGCGCTGGCTTCGCGTTCTGGCGGTATGCCTTCAGCGTGTCGAGAAGGCGCCGCTGCTCCCCGGCCGTCTCATCGGTGAGCCGGGCGAGCGGCCGGCGTTCGGGGAGGTCGGTCACGACGATCGGGAGGAACCGCGCGAGAAATCCCGACGCCACGTCCTCGACCGTCAGCACGTCGCCGGCCCGGCTCGGCGTGGTCGCCATCACGAGGTTGAGGTAGACATGTTCGAGCCGATACGTCGCCAGACGGAGCGTGCGCGTATAGGACTCCGGCGAGTCCCACAAGCGGGACAGAAGGTCCTTGACCGTCTCCGCGTACCCGTTCCGGCGCGCGGTCGCGAGCAGCCGGCCCGCCTCGTCGATGAAGACGAGCCCGCGGGCGCCCCCGTCGGTCGTGGTCCGCATGTGGAGCGCGGTGATGAGCCCCTCGGGGCTCGTCTCGGTCGGGAGACACCCTCCTTGCGGGAAGGCGTCGAGCGCGACCGTCTCGCCCATGCGGAGCGGGGTTGACTTCCGCGCGCCCGACGGAGCGAGAAGGAAGACAAAGAGGTTCGGCCAGACGCGCCCGTGTTGAAGGTCGAGCCACCGGGTCCGGTCGAGCGCGGTCGAGAGGAGGAGCAGAGCCACGACCTCGTGAAAGATCGGCGGCGCGTCCGTCCGACTCTCCCCGTACCGGCGCCAGGAGGAGACGAAGTCGGCGGGGCCGAGCGCCGCCATGTACCGACGGAGCCCCTCGCGCTCCTCGGGGGCGAGGAGCCCGTACCGGACCACCTCCTCCGCGGTCGGCTCGGCGATCATCGGTACGCCTCCGCGTACTCGGGGGAATCCGGGAGCCGGAGCGCGTTCCGCACGATCCCCGCCACCTCTAACGCCGCGAGCGGCGGACGACACCGGGCCGCATTCTCCGCGTACACGGCCGCACCGATCGCTTCCGACGAGAGCCCGGATGCCCGGAGCGAGCGCGCCACGCGGAACAGGCTCGCGTTCCTGGTGCCCGGCTCGAAGACGCCTCCCTGGTCCGCGGGCGGCGCCGGAGGCGGAGCGTCGAGCACCTCCCAGACCCAGCCGGGCGCCTCCGAGACGGCCGCCTCATCGGGCGACACGCGCCACTCGTACCGCCGACCGCTCGGGTGGAGACTCGGGGCGAGCACGACGAAGCCGCCGTCCCCGCGCACGTCCACACCGGGGAGAACGCCGACCCGGTTCGGGACCGGCGCGCCCGGGTGTCGGAAGAAGAGATGCCACCCGCGCCCCGTCCGTGCGATCGGCGTCCGCGGAAGGACCCCCCGACACCGCTCGCCAAGCGCGCGCCAGTCGGGAGCGTCGAGGTCGAGGACGAAGACACCGGAGACGGCCCCGGTCACCATCCCGACGCCGGCCTCAGGATAGGCCGCATACCACGTGCGGACCTGCTCCGGGGACGGCCGGCGCGTCTGGTACTCGCGCCAGGGGATCAGTGGGCGCTTGCAAGCGCCCACGGGGAGAACGGACCATCCCCGTTCGAGGTACGAGAGCGCGGCGTCGAGCGTGTCGGACATCGTGTCGGCATCCTTTCGAGGTTAGGGAGTCCGGCGGAGCCGCCCCTTGAGCACGCGGAGAGCGTCTGCATAAACATCGGCGCGGACGGTTGCCCCGGCGTAGAACGCCTCGACATCCGCCTGTGCCTGCGCGGGGAAGACGAAGAGTCGGCGCTCGCGGGGCCCGCCGAGGCGGAGGAGCCGGTGCCGGCGCGCGAGCGCGAGGGCAGCGGCCCCGAGGTCCGGCGTGGCGTACTCGGGCATCAGTGCTTCTCTACCGAGAGGAGCCGGAGGACGTTCGCGTCGCCGCGCGGCCCCCGTCCGAGTACGTGTTGCGCCGGATGGCCTCAACGGTCTCGGCGGGAATCCTCTCGCCTACGAGGCGCGCCCAAGAGAACGGGCCAAGCCAAGACATGACCGCCTTCTCGGAGATCCCGAGATGCTGGGCGGCTTCGAGAACGGGCAACGTCTGCATGGGGGGCCTCCTTTAGGCCGACGGAACGAGCGATGGCAGATAGCGGCGCATCCCGTCTCCCGCACCCCTGAGGTGCTCGACGGCGTCGGCGGGAATGCGGAGACGGCCGCCGTTCCAAATCGCGGGCACCTCGCCCTTCACGATTCGATAGCGGATCGCGGGCTCGGAGAGACCGCTCCGGCGAGCGGCCCCGAGGTCGGCGGTCGCGTATTCCGCGGGAGGCGTCAACGGCGCCATCGTGGGCATGCGCACCGCGGGCGATACCGCCGCTTCCCCGGCGCCTCGACGTAGAGGGCGTCGCACGTCATGCACGAGACCAGCACCGCCGGGACGACGACCATCCCCGCGCGGACCGCGGCCTCGAAGATCCGGCTTCTCATCCCTGGAAGAGTGGGCCGAGCCGGTCGCGGAGACTGGCGGCGGTGAAGAACAGGCGCCGTCCGTGTCGGACGACGGGTAGCTCTCCCGCGCGGGCTAGGCGCCGGAGGGTCACCTCGGAGAAGGTCGGGCAGTGCTTCGCTGCCTCGGCAACGCTCAGGACATCGGACATATGCACCTCCTGTGTGGTAGCCGGCGAGGGTTTTCATCGCCGGAAGGCCGAAGAAAGACCGCCCATCGGCCGCCTGGTGACACCGGCTCGAAGCCGGCTACGTCTGCTCGCGCCCCTCGGGGGAACGGGGTCCCTCACCCTGTATGACGACGGTGAGTCGGCCTGAACAGGGGTGCTCACCGGGATGAGCGCCTCATGGGCAGCCCCCCCCCCTGGGCGACGACTCGGGAGCCCTCACCCTGTATGACCCCCGGGGCAGGGTGGAGTCGCCCCTCAGGGGGCCTCACCCGTATTGACGATCGGGCGGGCAGGTCGCGGTCCCTCACTCTGTATGACCCGGGGGCGGTCGCGCGGGCGCTCACCCTGTAGAACAATCGAGTGGGACCCCCCCCCTCTTTCTCCCCGCAAACCTAGGCGGAGGGGGCCGGCGCCGGGTACAGCAGTGCGCTCACCCGGTAGAGCGATCGGTGAGCACCCCCCCCCTCCCTCGCGCCTAGCGCCGTCGAGCGCGCCCGCTCAGGGGACAGGACCGCGCTCGACCACCTCACCCTAGAGAACGACTGGCTGGCATACCCCCCTGGGGTATCTCATGTGCCCTGTGTGCGCCACGGCGAGGAAGAAACGTGGGGGAAGGCGAGAAGGATGAGGCTAGTGAGGAGGCGCGGAGGCGAGAGAGTCCCTGGGAGTCCCCGGGGTCGGGTCCGCGACTCGCGGGCGGCGCCGGGGATCAGCCGGCGCCTAGCCCACGAGGATGATACCCTACGCCGCGAGCGCGAGTCCCTCGCAGGGGAGGGAGAGGGAGTCGTCTACGAGTGCAGCCTCATGCAGGCGTCCCGTTGGGGCCACCAAGTTGTTTTTGTTAGGGTTTTAGGGCTCCGTGTTTGAGGACGTTGCCCGACGCGACTCAAACACGGAGCCTCCGGACACGACTGAAACACGCAGCAAAACGCGACTCAAACCCACGACGGCCGCCCGCATTCCTTGACTTCGGACGCGACTCAAACACACAGCGACAATCCGCATTCCTTGGTCCCGAACGGGATTCAAACACGTAGCGACCACCGTCCTCATGTCTTCGGCTCACCGGCCAGCGCGTCGAGCGCTTTGGCTTCGTAGAACTCCACCGCGCGCTTGAGCTGAGCCGGGCGAATCTGCGCGTAGATCTGCGTGGTCTCGAGGCGCACGTGGCCGAGCATCGCGCGCACCGCCTCGAGGTCGTGCTGGGCTTCCAGGATCTCCATGGCGACGCCGTGCCGGAGGTCGTGGGGCTTCAGCATCGGATAGCCGATCAGGCGGCCGTATGTCTTGCAGAGCCGCCAGATGTTCTTGCCGTCCATCGGTGCCTGGGTCTTGCCCTGATACCGGCGGCCCCACTCCGACCAGAAGAGGGGCGTGTCGTGCGTGAGCGCGGCGACCTTGGTGGTCACCACGCGCTCGACATAGCTCTTGAGAAACTGCGTCACCACGGCGGGTAGGGGAATATCGCGGGTCGTGCCGCCCTTGACCGAGACATTCCGGAGGCCCCACTGCGCGTCGATGTTGCGGACGCGCAGCGTGGCCACCGACTCGCGGCGCATCCCGGTGTAGCGGAGAATGAGAAAGATCGCCAGGTCCCGCATTCGCTTGCGCTGCCTGGCGGCCTCGATGAGCGCATCCATGATCGCCGTGCCCGGCACTTGCCGCGGAGCTTCGCGATGATGTGGCGGACGGTCCATCCGGGCGACCGGGTTGGCCACCAGCAGGCCACGCTTCACCAGCCACGCGCAGAAGCTCGACAGCGTCGACTGCCGGGCCCGCATGGTTGACAGCGCTAGGTCCGCCGCGGCCATGGCGTCCATCCAGGCTTGCACGTGCGCCAACTCGAGATCGCCGACCTGTGCGGGCCGCACGTTGCGTGTGCGACTGAACACCAGGAATTGCTCGAGATTCCATCGGTAGGTCTTCACCCCTCTGTCCGTCTTGCCCCGTTGTTTTCGCTGAAATCCGCAGAACTGCTCTACCAGCTCGAGAAGTTGTTGCGCCATGGCTTCGGTCCTCCGGCCCGAGTCACGGCCACGTTTTCGCTGGAGAGCAGTATCGGGGGGCACCAGCCACCCGTCAAGGGCCGCCGCCAGCGGGTGTGGCGTCCGGACCGCGAGAGATGTCGACGGTGGTTCTGGGTGAGCCACGGTCACCCGTCGACTCGCTGGTACCGTGCGATCGCCCGCTCGACCGACGGGACGATCTCGTCGGTTTGCCAGTAGACCGGGACGACCGGATCTGGATGATGATGGCAGTAGCCCGACACCGGGCCGTCGGTCGGATAGATCAGCCGGGCAGGCTGAATCTCGTGCAAGCGCACCCCCAGGCCCTGGAGCGCTCGCAGGAGGCGCAGCTTGATCGCCGCCAGGCCACAGCGGACGTCGAGGGGCCGCGTGTGCTGGCAGATCGCCTGGATCAGGCCGAGAGGGGTCATCAGGCCGCCGATGACGATGCCCTGAGCGGCTTCAGCCACGACGCGGCTGATCTCGACCCGCTGGGACACGGTGGTGTTTCGGATCGCCGCCGGCAGCTCGAACTCGAAGGCCATCTCGCAGGGGAACCCAAACCCGGCGCGAGACTCCCCAAGAATCAAGCGCGCGCTGCCCAGCAGCACGCGGCCGAGATCGCCATCCGACAGCGTGGCCAGGAAGTAGGCCGCCTTGTCGTCGTGGACGTCGCGATCGACCTGGAGCCCCGGCCGGTAGTAGCCCTTGCGCTGGTAGACGCGGAAGCGCTGGGCGAGGACCGCGGCCCGCTCCTGCTTGGTCGTGGCAAGACCGCACTCGATCTCTCGACTCCCGGCTCGGATGCGCGCGAGCACTTTCATCTCGGCCGGCTGACGAGTGCAAATCGGCGGCCGTCGCGAGGACATGCGAGACGAGCTGATGCATCGCGGGGTTGCGTGACCTCGCGGGCTGCGGGATAGCGCGATGAGCCGCAACAAACCCGCGATAAGCCCAACGAAGACGCCGCTCCGTCGATCCCGCTCGATCAGGCCTCGCGGCGATCCGTGATTCCGAGCAGTTACGTGGGTTCTCCGTGCTCGGAAGGGACGTGCGCGGCCCGCCTGCGTCTCCGCGAAACGGACGGAATCGACAACCTAATCGACAACCAAAGCGCAACCCCTTCCGTGGTCGATTCCGGCGCGCGCGAGGACTGGGCCTGCGTCCCGATCTCTCCACGCTTCTCGGCACTTGCGGCCTACGTGAGCCTCACGCCGCACGGGGGAGAATGCGAGGTATCGACAACAAAACGACAACGAATCGACAACTGCCTATAGGTGCGAATGATCGGGTCCGCGCTGGCCGCGTTCGCTCAATCCTGCCGCGCACTTGGGCGCGATCCTGATGGTCAAGATTCGCGAGAGCGCCGAGCGAATCGACAACCTAATCGACAACGAATCGACAATCACACGGGGGCCGGACCCGCGACACGGCCCCGATCCCTCGGATCCGAACGCCTGGACGTCGCCGCACCAGCAAGTGATTCAACCACTTGCGCGCTCTCCGGTTTGTCGATCTCGTCGGCGGCACGGTTCCTGCCCTTCTCCCCTCGCGACGGCGCGGCGACGAGGCCGGCGCCGGCGAGAGGAGAGACGCGATGAAGATCATCCATGGGTCGCTCAGCTCACTGCTGACGGAGGTGAAGGAGCAGGGCAAGGTCGACGGCGTGCGCGTCGCGGCCATGATGCAGAGCACGTTCGAGGGTGCGGCGACACCGCGCTACACGAGCTGGGTCATCGTATCGGCGCGAGTGGACCACTGGGAGGAATGGGCCGAGTGGCGGCTCGTCGTCGGCCGGCAGCGGGCAGAGATCACCGAGCACGGGTTCCACGTGCCCCAGAAGCTCACCGCGCTGACCGAGGAAAGACTCGCCGAGGTGCGGGGCTGGATCGAGGCGGCGGGGCTCCTGATGCGCAACGGCATCCTCGCCGGGGACGCGGAGACCCTCGAGGGCGTCCTTGGCTAGCCGGCGCGCCGCGGGGACCTCACGTGCCGCGGTCACGTCACGTGCCGTGGCCACGTCAGCTGGCGCGATGGCCGGCGCCCCGGCGCGCTCACGCAAGGTGCGGAAGATCCTGCGGTTCGAGGCGCGCGCGCATCGTCTCCTCGCCCGTTACGAGCGGGCGCTCGCCCGGGCCACGCACGCGATGGCGCAGGCGCGCGCCCTTCTCGACAACGCGTCCCTCCTCGAGTCCTCGCTGACCGGCACGCAGCTCGGGGAGTTGCGCCGGGGACGTCCCGACGCTGCTGGCGTCGGGACTGCTCCCGTAGCCACGCCACTGGACCGGACCTTCACCACCACTCGCACATGACGGAGGCCCACCATGCCAGAGCATCGATCGGCCAAGGTGCGCAGGATCCTGCAGCTCCAGGGACGCGCAGCCACGTTGCAGGCGAGGTACGAGTCCACGATGGCTCGCATCGCCTCGGCGCGCTACCAGGCCGCCGAGCTGCGGCAGCAGGCGCTGTCGCTGAGGCTCAGGCTCACGCCCGACGAGCTGTGCCAGCTCCGTCGAGCGCGGCGCTGCGTGTAAGTCTCCCCATGGCGATGCGCATCGAGTGTGTCTTCCGCCACGGCCTGGCCGAGCCCGCGATCACGCGCGACGACGATGGCGAGCCGGTTCTGTCGCTCACGCACGGGCAGGACTGCGTGAGGATCGCGCTCTCGGAGCACAGCCTGCGCGCCCTCGGGCTCGCCATCCTGACGAGCGTCGGGGCTGGCGAGCCGTGAGCCACCCGGAGATGCCGCCGAATGGCCGCCTCAACGGCTGGATGCGCCTGCTTGGCCTGGTCGGCGTCCCCGGGGTGATCTCCCTCTACCTCGT
>JACQVC010000556.1 GCA_016209995.1 Gemmatimonadota bacterium | reverse complement strand
GCGTCACCGCGAGCGCGAGCTCGAGCTTCAGCTCCGAGCCGACATCGCCGCGGGCCTGGCGGCTGTGGAGACCGCATACCAATCGGCGCAGCTCGAGGCACGCAACCAGCTGGTCGCCGATGAACAGCTACGCCTCGCGCAGGAACGCTACCGGTTGGGTGCCGCCAGCTTCCTGGAGTTGGTCGAGGCGGAGACCCTGAAGGCCGGCGCCGACCGCGCTCAGCTTGACGCGGTATTCAGCTTTCACGACGCTCTCGCGGGCCTGGAAGCCGTGGTGGGCGGGCGGCTGCCGCAGCTGCCATAGGAGCCGAGCGATGACAGGTCGTACGAAGCTCTACATCGTGGCTGGCGTGGTTCTCGTCGCGGGAGCCGCTGCCGGAATTCCGACGTTGGTGCGCCGACAGCGCGGCACCGAGGTGCGTATGGAGGAAGTGACCAAACGCGACCTGGTCGCCACCGTGACCGCGAGCGGCAGGATTCGCGCCCGGCGCGCGGTGGATATCCGCTCCGACGTCATGGGGCGCGTGATGGAGCTGAACGTGCGCGAGGGCGACCCGGTCCGCGACGGCCAGGTTCTGCTGCGTATCGACCAGACGCAGATCGCGGCTGAAGTCGCACGTATGCGCGCCGCCGTGAGTCAGGCCAGAGCCCAGGAAGCCCAGCAGCGCTCGACCATGCTCCAGGCCCAGCGAGCCTATCAGCGCGCCTCGGATCTGCACGCCACGGACTCGACCCTGATCAGCGCTCAGCAGTTCGAGGATGCGGAGACCGCGTACGAAGCGGCCAGGGCCCTGTGGGAGGCGGCCACTCAGGGAATAGCCCAGGCCGAGGCGGGGCTCGCCGAAGCCACCAGCCGCCTCGAGAAAACCACCATTCGCGCGCCCATCTCCGGAACCGTCACGCGTGTGGACGTCGAGGCCGGCGAGACGGCGATCATTGGCACGATGAACAACCCCGGAAGCCTGCTACTGACCATCAGCGACCTTTCCGTCATCGAGGCGGTCGTCGAGGTGGACGAGACGGATGTGCCCGAGATCGCGCTCGGTGACAGCGCAATCATCGAGATCGATGCGCTGCCCGACCGGTCTTTTACCGGCCACGTGACCGAGATCGGGAAGAGCGCCATCCTCCCGCGCGAGTTCTTTACCGAGCGCGGGCAGACCCCTTCCGTGGATTTCGAGGTGGTCATCACGCTGGACACTCCGACGGACGAGCTGCGGCCGGACCTGTCCTGCACGTCCGACGTCATCACGGACACCCGGCGCAACGTGCTCGCCGTTCCGATCATCGCTCTCACCGTCAAGGAGACCGAAGGGACTGTGCTCGACACCGCGTGGATCAACACCGTGGGCGCGCCCACCTCGGTACTCCAGCGCCTCCGCAATCGAGCCGTGGAGGGCGTCTACGTCGTCCGCGGCCGCAAAGCGTTCTTCCAACCAGTCAGCGTGGGCATCGCGGGCAACGAGTACTTCGAGGTGCTCTCCGGGCTCCAGCCCGGCGACACGGTCGTCAGCGGTCCGTATCAGACCATCCGTGAGCTGCGCGACAGCAGCGCCGTGCGGCTCCTAGAGGAAGAAGAGCGGAGGCGGTAGCGGCATGCCCTTGTGGGAAGGCGTCAGCCTCGCGTTCGAACAGCTCCGCTCTCAGAAGCTGAAGAGCTTCTTCACGCTCCTGGGCGTCATCATCGGGGTCATGTTCCTCATCGCCGTGGTCAGCATTGTCGAGGGTATGGACCGCTATATCCGCGAGGACTTCGCGCGCGCGATCTACGGCGTCAACACGGTGACCGTACAGCGCCGGCCCTCGATCCAGATCAACGTCTTCGGTACGAACGACGCCACGCGCCGGGCTTGGGAGCGGCGCCCGCAGCTCACCTACGAAGACGCCGAGGCCATCGCGGAGCAGCTCAACGTTCCGGCACTGGTTGCCGTGGCCAGCAACGTCATGGGTGAGATCGAGGCCGAGTCGGGCGTGAAGGTCGAGAACGTGTTGGTGACGGGCGCCTCCGAGAATTTCTTTCCGATCCGCCGCCTGGACCCCGAGTATGGCCGGCTGTTCTCTGCCCAGGAGGCGAGCCGGGGCGTCCCGGTCGTGGTCCTCGGTAATAGCACGGCGGAAGCGCTGTTCGGAAATCTGGATCCAATCGACCGCCTCGTGCGGATCCGAGGATTCCCCTACCGCGTGATCGGCGTGCTGAGCGAACAGGGGTCGTTGTTCGGGATCTCGCAGGACAACCGAGCGATTGCACCCGCTCGCTCGCCCGTGGAATCCTTCACGAACCCGACCGGCATCGTGGACGAGATTCTGGTGCAGACACAAAGCCCTCAGTCGCTGGTGCGCGCCCGCTACGAGCTGGAGGCCATCATGAGGGTGCGCCACCGGCTGCGGCCCGCCGAGGCGAACAGCTTCGAGATCGAGACGGCCGAAGACTCGCTCGGGTTCTGGACCCGCATCTCGCAGATCCTGTTCATCGCGCTGCCCGGTCTCGTCGCGATCTCGCTCGTGGTCGGTGGAATCGTGATCATGAATATCAT
>JACQVC010000061.1 GCA_016209995.1 Gemmatimonadota bacterium | reverse complement strand
CGTCCGTGCCGCGGATATGCTGCCGGGCGGTCTCGACTCTCGGATCATCTACCAGCCGGACCAGGTCCGGCGATGCTATCTCCTGCATGCGTCCAAGGTAACGCCGCAGTGGCGCCTTGTCGCGCTTCTGCGGAATGCATATGATTACGTTCATACGTGCATAACTATGGAGGGTAGAATGCGCACCACGGTGGACATCGATCGAGAGCTGCTCGAACGAGCCAAGAAGGCGCTCGGCGTCAGGACCTTCCGCGAGGCCATCGTGCGGTCGCTCGAGGACGCGACCGCGCGCAGGGAGATGCGGCAGCTGGTGGACCAGCTCGAAGGGAGCGATGCGGTCTGGAGCCTGGAGGAGGCGCTGGCTTACCGGCGCCTCGAGCGGCCTGTTGATCTTGGCGACCCTACTTGATACGTCGGCCATGGTGCTGTTCCTGCGGCGAGCGCGACCGCCGTCGCAGGAAGGCGCGGCGCTCGCTGCGCGGCGAGAGCTACGCGCCGGCCAGGCCCTCGTCTCTGTGGTGACGGCTGCCGAACTGTTGTTGGGTGCAAGGAGCCCGGCCGAGTCGGAGAATCTGGGAGAGCTGATCGATCGCCTTCCGGTCGTTGCGGCCGACCGGGAAGTGTCGGAGCTCTCCGCCCGTCTTGGGGCCTACGTCCGGCGGCGGGGCGCGACGATTCCGCTCATGGACCTTGTGATCGCCGCCACAGCTCTGTGGTTGGACCTGCCGCTCCTCACGTGCGACTCAGATTTCGACCGGGGCCGGCGCCTCGCCGAAGGGCGGGACGACGGCGACGAGGGCGCACGGCTTTGGCGTTCCCTGATGATTCACCCCGCGTCGGTCTTCTAGCGATCTGCGCAGGTCGCACAACCTCTCCGCCGCGTCTGGCGTCCAACCTCGGACGTGGGTAGTCTGCATCGAGTCCGGCCATCGTCGTGGTTGTCACTGCCGGAAGGTCGTATACAGGAAGTCGGGCACGACCCGCGCCCGCTCGTTTTCTCCAATTCCACGCAGGAAGAGCCGCTATGGTCAAGATGCTCTGTCAGCTTGGCAGCCCCATCGCCTTCCTTGTGGTCCGTCACCGCAAGACCTCCGCGTCCAACGGCCGGGCCCGCTCCGTTCGATCCCTGCGTGGCCTTGGCCGCAACAAACTGGCGTTGGTTTGGGCGCCCCTGGTTGTGGCCACGCTCGCGCTGCTGCCCGCGGCTGTACCCGCAGGCACAGGGGCCCGCGCGTTCGCGCAGCAGCCTCAGCAGGCGACGGTTCGCGGCGCGACGGTCGAGGGGATCACCGAGTACACCCTGGCGAACGGGCTGCGTGTGCTTCTCTTCCCGGACCCCTCCAAGCCCACGATCACGGTGAACATCACGTACCTCGTCGGCTCCCGTCACGAGGGCTACGGTGAGACCGGGATGGCGCACCTGCTCGAGCACCTGCTCTTCAAAGGCACGCCGAAGCATCCGCAGATCTTCCAGGAGCTGACCGAGCGCGGCGCCAATCCCAACGGCACCACCTGGTATGACCGCACGAACTACTTCGAGACGTTTCCGGCCAGCGACGAGAACCTCGAATGGGCGCTCGACCTCGAGGCCGATCGCATGGTGAACAGCTTCGTGGCGCGGGAACATCTCGAGTCCGAGATGACCGTCGTGCGCAATGAATTCGAGTCGGGCGAGAACGATCCGTTCAACGTGCTGTTCGAGCGTGTCCTCTCGACCGCGTTCCTGTGGCACAATTACGGCAAATCCACGATCGGCGCGCGCTCCGACATCGAGAATGTGCCCATCGAGCGGCTACAGGGTTTCTACAGAAAGTACTACCAGCCCGATAACGCGCTGCTCGTCGTGGCCGGCCAGTTCGACGAGGAGCGGACGCTCGCGCTGATCGAGCAGAAGTTTGGCGCGATTCCGCGCCCCGTGCGTGAGGGCGCCAGCATGCTGTACCCCACGTATACGATGGAGCCTACGCAGGACGGCGAGCGCTCGGTCACGCTGCGGCGGGTAGGCGACGTGCAGGTCGTCATCGCCGCCTACCACATGCCCCCGGGCTCCCATGAGGACTATGCGGCCGTCGATATCCTGGCGCACGTGCTCGGGGACACCCCGTCCGGCCGGCTGCACAAGGCGCTCGTCGAGACCGGGAAGGCCGCGTCCACCGGAGCGTACGGGTTTCAGCTGCGCGAGCCCGGTGTGCTCTTCCTCTTCGCGCAGGTGCGGGCGGACCAATCGCTCGAGGAAGCGCGCGATATCCTGCTTAGCACGGTCGAGGGGTTGGTGACGCAGCCGCCGACGCAGGAGGAGGTCGAGCGCGCTCGCACGGCCTTGCTCACCGAGATCGAGCTGAGCCTCAACTCATCGGAGCGGGTCGGGCTCCGGCTCACCGAGTGGGCAGCCAACGGCGATTGGCGGCTCATCTTCATCCATCGCGATCGCCTGCGCGCGCTGACCACCGAGCACGTCGGCCGCGTCGCGAGCGCGTACCTCAAACCCTCGACTCGGACCGTCGGTCTGTT
>JACQVC010000547.1 GCA_016209995.1 Gemmatimonadota bacterium | reverse complement strand
GGTTCCGGCGCAGCAGCTTCGGGCGCCTGGAGATCGACATCACGATCGACGATCCGAAGGCCTACACCCGGCCGTTCACCGTGCGCGTTAACCAGCAAATCATGGTCGACAGCGAGCTCATCGAGTTCGTCTGCAACGAGAACCAGCAATTCCTCAAGCGCGTGCAGGTACCCTAGCAGGCCGTGGTCAAACTCGACACGGCCTGCTAGCGTCGCGTCTGGTTCACGGTGAAGCCGACCTTTTTCCGCGACGGTCCCGATTTCCGCCGGTGGCTGGAGAAGCACCATCAGACCGCCGGCGAACTCTGGGTCGGCTTCTACCGGAAGGAGTCCGGCAGGCGCGGGATCACGTACGCCGAGGCGCTCGACGAGGCGCTCTCGTTCGGCTGGATCGACGGCCTCAAGAAGCGCGTCGATGGGAGCGCGTATACGTACCGGTTCTCACGCCGGAGGCGCGGAAGCGCCTGGAGCGCCATCAACGTCAAACGCGCCAGAGAGCTGGCGCGCCTCGGCCGCATGCGCCCGCCCGGCCTCGAGGCGTTCGAGCGACGCGACCCCGCGAAGTCGGGTCCATCGGCGGACCGGCCGCCGCGTCTGGCGCCTGCGCTCGAACGGCGCTTTCGAGCCAAGGGGAAGGCATGGGCGTCCTTTCAGGCGTGGCCGCCGGGGCGGCGCCGCGTGGTGACTTTCTGGGTGATGAGCGCGAAGCGCGACGACACGAAGGCCCGGCGCCTCGCGCGGCTGATTGAATGGGCCGACAAGGGGCTGCCGCAGCTCTGAGGCGGACGCCGCGACGCCACCGCTGACGCGCCGCGCGGTCTGGTGGAGGTGCAGTCATGATGAAGAACTGTCTCGGTCTCGGTGTGCTCATGGGGGCGTTCGTGATGGTGCCGACCGCGGCCCGCGCGGCCGACTATCACCACGTGCACCTCGCCGCGCCGAACGTTCCAGAGACGGTGCGGTGGGACGTCACGCACGTGGGGTGCACGGCCATGGCCCGCGCCGACGCGTGCGAAATCGGCACCACGCGGCCAAGATGAAGGCCTTCGAACAGCTGCAGACTGCGAGCTAATAAAATGAACTCCATCTTCCGCATGTCACGCACCGCCGCGGTCGTTGTCTCGAGCGTTCTCCTCCTTGCCGGAACGGTGCGGGCCGACGAGGTCCGGGTCATGACCTCTGGCGCCTTCACTGCCGCCTATCTCGAGGTGATTCCCGAGTTCGAACGCACGAGCGGGCACAAGGTGTTGTCGGCCTTCGGGGCCTCCTTGGGAGGCGCGCCCGACTCGATTCCGAGCCGGCTCGAGCGCGGCGAGCCTGCGGACGTGGTGATTCTGGCGCGTCCGGCCCTCGACGCGCTCGTCGCCAACGGCCGCGTCGTCGCCGGCAGCCAGGTGGACCTCGTGCGCTCGGCGATCGGCATGGCGGTGCGGGCCGGTACGCCCAAGCCAGACATCAGCAGCGTGGAGGCCCTCGTGAGAACGCTCCGGCAGGCGCGGTCGATTGCCTACTCGGCCAGCGCCAGCGGGACGTACCTGTCCACCGAGCTCTTTCCGCGCCTCGGCATTGCCGACGAGGTCAAAGGCAAGAGCCGGCGAATCGAGAGCGAGCGCGTGGCGGCGGTGGTGGCGGGCGGAGAGGCCGAGATCGGCTTCCAGCAGATCAGCGAGCTGCTGCCCGAACCGGGCGTGGAGTATGTCGGGCCGCTGCCGGCCGAGGTGCAGCGGGTCACCGTGTTCTCGGCCGGCGTCGCGACGAAGGCGAACAGTCCGGAGGCGGCCCGAGCCCTGATTGCGTTCCTCGCGTCGCCGGCGGTCGCGCCCGCCGTCACCAAGGCCGGTCACGAGCCGGTCTGGGGCGCGCAGAGCGGCTCCTCGACAGGTGGTGCCGCCGCGGTGCCGGTCTACGAGGAGCCGCATCACACGGTCGTCTTCGCCGACCGGTCGTTGCGCGTTCTCGACGTCAACATTCCGGTCGGCGCGACGACGCTGGATCACCTGCATCAGCACGACGTCGCGACGGTCTGCATCAGCGCGTCGGACACGCGGTCGCGCGCGCCCGGTGCCGACTGGAGCGCGCGGCGGCCCCGGCGGGTGGGTGAGTCCAACGTCACCGAGTACGCCGGGCAACCGGGAACGCACCGGGTCGAAAACCTCGGTGACCGCCTGTTCCGGCTGATTGCGGTCGAGAATCTGCGCGAGGGCGGCTGGTCGGAGGGGCGGCCCGTGTCGGGTGCGGCGATCGCGCCGGCGGCCAAAGCCCGCGCGTTCGGGATCTACGACGTGCGCCTGACGGCCGCGGCCACCGACACGAGCCACGTGCACGCGGCGCCGACGGTGACGGTCCTGGTGTCGGGAGCGGCCGAGGTCCGGGCCGGCACGGCGCAGGCGGTGACCCGGCTGGCGCGGCCGGGCGAATGGACGCTCGTGCCGGCCGGCGCGCCGCACAGTCTGACGCTGGGCGGCGCCGATGCGCACCTGGTCGAGATCGAGGTCCGCTGACCCGGCCCGTCCGGCCGGTTTCCTCACCGAGGAGAGCGCTCGCCAACGCGCGCGAGATGGCCAGCAGTAGCGCGATCCCAAACGCGGGGGTGGAGGGTTCGCGGACGACATCTCGCCAGCGACCTCGCGCGTGAATCGAGAGAACAGATGCGGGAGGTTCCGGGAAGCGATACACTCTTCTGGAACGCCGGCGTCGCGGCCGCACCCCGAGAGCGGACCCGCGGCCGCAGGCATCGTACGGTGAGGGACTGGAGGACAGGATCATGACGCGGACAGATAGTGCTGTCGGGCGCTTCAGTCGGATGGTCGTGCTGGCACTCGCCGCCGGGGTCGCGCTGCTCCTGCCGGATCCGGCGCGGGCGCAGGCCCCCCGGGAGTACAAGGATCTCGTCTACGCCACCGTGGACGGCAAAGACCTCGGCCTCGATCTCTACATGCCCGCCGGCGTGCAGTCGCCGCCGCTCCTGGTCTGGGTGCACGGCGGTGCGTGGCGCGCGGGCACCAAGGCGCAGGTCCCGATGGAGTTCGTCCAGAACGGCATCGCCACGGCCAGCCTCGACTTCCGGCAGTCCACCGAGGCGCGCCTTCCGGCCAACGTGCACGACATCAAGGCCGCCATCCGGTTCCTGCGCGCGAAGGCGTCCGAGTACGGCTACCGCACAGATCGCATCGCGATCAGCGGCGCCTCCTCGGGCGGGCATCTGGCGGCGCTCGTCGGTGTCACCAACGGCCACAAGGAACTCGAGGGGACGGTGGGCACTCATCTGAACCAGTCGTCGGCCGTCCAGGCGATTGTCGTCTACTTCGGCGCGTCGAATCTGACGACGATCCTGGCGCAGTCGACACCTTTCGGGCTGAACGTGCGCAAGCCGGCGCTCGACCTGCTGCTCGGCGGGCAGCCCGAGCAGGTCAAGGAGCTGGCCGAGCTGGCGAGCCCCGTCTTCCACGTCGATCGCACCGATCCGCCGCTCCTGCTGCTGCACGGCGACCGGGATCCGCAGATGCCCATCAACCAGGCGCACGAGCTCCATGGCGCCTACAAGAAGCTGGGCCTCGACGTGGCCTTCGACGTGGTGCACGGCGCCGCCCATGGCGGCCCGCAGTTCTACGCGCCCGAGCATCTGGAACCTGCGCTGGCCTTCCTGCGCCGGACGGTCGGGCACTAGGGCCGTCGGCCGGCGTGCCCGCGACAATGGGACGGAGCGCGGAGTCGCCCAGTGTGGTGCTGCGGCGCCTTCGCGCGCTGTGTCTGGCGCTGCCCGAGACGCGCGAGACTCGACCCCTCCGGCGTCGCGCGGCTCCTCGGACGCCGGCCGTTCTTCGCGACGCCCTACGGGCGCGGACGGTGGGTGAGCCTATGGGCCGACGCGCCGCTTGACTGGGCGCTCGTCGAGCAGCTGGCGCGGCG
>JACQVC010000551.1 GCA_016209995.1 Gemmatimonadota bacterium | reverse complement strand
GACCCGACCTGAAGGACGCGCGCCAGATCACGGAGACCAACCCGTTCCAGAAGGACTACGCCTGGGGCCGCGCCGAGCTGGTGGACTTCATGAGCGCGACCGGAAGCAAGCTCCAGGCCGCGCTCCTCTATCCGGCCAACTTCGACCCGGCGCGCAAGTACCCGATGATCGTCTACACCTACGAGCTGCTATCGCAGGATGTGCACAGGTACGTCGTGCCGTCGGAGCGCAGCTACTACAACTTCTCGGTCTTCACGGCGAGCGGATACTTCGTGCTCATGCCTGACATCGTCTATCGCGGGCGCGACCCCGGGCGTTCCGCGCTCGCGGCGGTCGAGCCGGCCGTGGGAGCCATCATCGATCGCGGACTCGTGGATCCCGCTCGTGTCGGGCTCGTGGGTCACTCGTGGGGCGGCTACCAGGCCACCTACCTGCCGACCCAGACGAATATCTTCGCCGCCTCCGTGGCCGGCGCGCCGATCACCAACTTTCTCAGCTTCGCGGGCGCCATCCATTGGAGGCCCGGCTTCCCCGAGCTGGACCATTGGGAGACCGGTCAGGCGCGCATGGACGTCGCGCCGTGGGAGGATTTCGAGGCGCACGTGCGCAACTCACCCGCCGCATTCGTCCAGAACCTCGAGACGCCCATGCTCATGACGTTCGGCGATGCGGACGGCACCGTCGACTGGCACCAGGGCATCGAGTTCTACAACTTCGCGCGCCGAGCGGGCAAACAGGACTTCGTGCTGCTCGTGTATCCGGGCGAGGATCACGGGCTGCGCAAGAAGGAGAACCAGATCGACTACCATCGCCGCATCCTCCAATGGTTTGGACATTGGCTCAAGGGTGACGAAGCACCGGAGTGGATGACGAACGGCGTCACCTGGCTGGAGCGGAAGAAGCTGCTGGAGGGCGAGGGCAAGTAGCTCGAGGATCCCTCACGGACCGGCGCCGGTCGGCTCAGACGGACGCGGCGGCCTCCTCGAGGCGTTGGTCGACGGTCAGGAGCGAGACCTCTTCCCCCAGGCGCCGCCTGGCCAGCAGGTAGGTCGCCAGATGGATCGCATCCAGCGTGCACAGCGGTTTCAACGGAGCGACCTGGGCCGCGAGCTCACACACCTTGGCTGTCAGCTCCCAGATCACGCAGCGCGCCCACAACGAATCGACCTCACGCGCTGCGTCCGCGAGCACTGCTTCGCTAGCGGCCCCGGCTACCCGCAGGCGCAACAACGCGCGGGCCACTTCCACCAACGAGAGTCGTGACGTCATCAGCACGCGCGCTTGCGCGATTCGCTGCTCGACCTCCGGCGATACGCCCGCCTCGAGAACCGCTCGTAACACTGCGGATGTGTCCAGGTAAAGCAGCGCGCTCACTCGGACGCCCGGTCGCGGTCCGCGCGCAAAGCATCGAGCAGCTCGGCCGCGGTCCCTGGCGGCAGACCGGCGCTGCGTGGCCGCCATGTCCAATCACCCTTACGCAGCCGCGGCGGCACCAGTTCACCGGTCTCCGCCAGCGTCTCGAGGGCCCGCTCTGCGTCATCGGGCAGCGCAGCCCCAACGGCTGGGCGAGCCGGACGCAGCTCGGCGACCACCTCGTCCCGGTCGGTGACCAGGAATACCTCGCCCCGGCGTACCTCGCGCACGTACTCGGAAAGCCGAGCCTTGAGCTGCTTGATGCCGACCACACGCATGACGTAAAGTAGTCACGGGTGGTCACCAGGTCAACCAAGTCAGCCAGGACGGGCTCCGACGGGTCCCAGAGCCGGACGTGGCTACCGGATGCGCCGCCCCCAATCCACGAAGCCGTCGAACGCGGGATCGGCGGTTACGCGGATGGGCGCTCCCGAGCCGTCGGCGGCGATGATATAGAGATCGGGTGAGGTGCCGGTCCCGTCATCCCGGTGGTAGGCGATCCATTTTCCATCCGGTGACCAGCTGGGGGAAACATCGCGCCCGGGGTGAGTGGTGAGCCTGGTCACGCCGGTGCCGTCCGCATTGACCACGAAGATCTCGCCGTTCCCGACGCCGACGCTGCAACCGAAGGCGACTCGCCGGCCGTCCGGACTTCAGGCGGGCGAGGTCTCGAAGGCGGTATCGGTCGTGAGCGGCATGGGGTTCGAGCCATCCGAATCCATGACCCAGAAGTCGAAGTTGCCCGCTCGGTTGCTCTGGAACGCGATGCGGCGGCCGTCGCGTGAGAGGCTCGGAATCACATCTTGCGCCGCGTGGTCCGTGAGCTGCCGTGGGTTCGAGCCGTCCGGCGCGACCGCCCAGATCTCGGCGTTGCCGGAGCGGGTGCTGTAAAACACCAGCGTGGACGCGGCCGCAGGGGGTGCTGCGCGACTGGCCCGCGCACCAACCACGGATCCGCCAGGTAGCGCTGGCGCGCGGGCGCTCGGCTTGCACGCAGCCAGCGCGAGCACGCCTGCGACGAGGCGCAACGTCGATCGCAGCGGGACTCCGGCGTGGTCGGCGATGAGGCTGATCATGTTGTCTCTTACGTCAGTCG
>JACQVC010000546.1 GCA_016209995.1 Gemmatimonadota bacterium | reverse complement strand
CTCGACGAGCTGAACGCCCGTCTCAAGCCGCACGGGCTGAGGTTTGCGCCCGACATCTCGACCGCCAGCCGCGCCACCATCGGCGGGATGATGGCCAACAACTCGAGCGGCGCGCGGTCGGTGTACTACGGCAAGACGATCGACCACGTGCTCGAGCAGGAGGTGGCGCTCGCCGACGGGTCGGTCGCGCACTTCCGTCCGCTGTCGGCCGATGAGCTCGCGTCGGCGAGTGCAGGGGAGAGTTTCGAGGCCGCCTGCTATCGCGCGGTTCGACGCCTCGCCTCGGAGCATGCCGGCGAGATCGCACGGCGGTTTCCCAACGTGCTCCGGCGAGTGGGCGGCTACAACCTCGACGAGTTCGTCAAGCCGGACCGTCCGGTGAACCTGTCGAAGCTGATGGTGGGCTCGGAAGGGACTTTGGGCGTGGTGCTCGCGGCCAAGCTCAACCTCGTGCCGCTGCCCGCCGCCAAGGCCGTGCTGGCGATCCAGTTCGCCGACCTTCTCGAGTCGCTGGCGGCCACGCCGCTCATCCTCAGGCACGGTCCGTCGGCGGTCGAGGTGATGGACAAGTTCATCCTCGATCACACCCGCCAGAACGCGGCGCTCGACCAGCTTCGGCGCAGCTTCGTCGATGGCGACCCGGGGGCGCTGCTCTGCGTCGAGTTCTACGGCGATCGGGACGAGGATCTGCCGCCACGTCTCGCCGCGCTCGAGCGCGACCTGCGGGATCACGGATTCGGCTACCGGTACCACCACGCGCTCGACCTGCCGGGCCAGGCGCGCATCTGGAGCCTGCGCGAAGCGGCGCTCGGCCTCTCGATGGCCATGAAGGACGACGGGAAGTCGTTGTCCTTCGTCGAAGACACCGCGGTGGCCCCGGAGCGCCTGCACGACTACATCGCGCGCTTCCTGGCCATCATCCGCCGCCACGGCACGACGGCGGGCGTGTACGCCCATGCGTCGGTGGGATGCCTGCACGTGCGCCCCGTCGTCAACCTGAAGACGGAAGCCGGCGTCCGGACCTTCGAGGCCATCGCCAACGAGATCGCCGACCTGGCACTCGAGTACGGCGGCGCGCTGTCGGGCGAGCATGGCGACGGCCTCGTGCGGAGCCCCTTCATCCCCAAGATGTTCGGCCCGGCGATCTATCAGGCGTTTTGCGAAATCAAACGGACGTTCGATCCCGACGGCATCTTCAACCCCGGCAAGATCGTCGATGCGCCGCCGCTGACCGACAACCTGCGCTATGGCGCCGGTTACACCGCCGCCACTCCCGACACGTTCTTCGATTACTCCGACTACGGCGGACTGGCCGGCGCCGTCGAGATGTGCAGCGGGCTGGGCGTGTGCCGCAAGACGCTCGACGGCACGATGTGCCCCTCCTACATGGCTACGCGCGAGGAGGCGCATTCGACGCGCGGACGCGCCAACGCGTTACGCCTCGTGCTGGCCGGGCGCCTGGCCGAGTCGGGCCTGGGCGACGAAGGTATGTACGGCGTGCTCGATCTGTGCCTCGAATGCCGCGCATGCCGGGCGGAATGTCCGGTGGGCGTGGACGTCGGCCGGTTCAAGAGCGAGTTCCTGGCCGACTACTGGCGGCGCCACGGCACGCCGCTGCACGCACGGCTCTTCGGCAACGCGCGCGCCGTGGCCCGGTGGGGCAGCCGCCTGGCGCCGCTGTCGAACTGGCTGATGAACGCCGCTCCGGTTCGGCCGCTCAACGAGTGGCTGTTCGGCCTCGATCGCCGCCGCCGTCTGCCGAAGTTTCATCGTCAGACGCTCGCCCGTCGCGCGCCTCGCACCGACGGTCCGCTCGATGCGATCCTGTTCAACGACACGTTCACCAATCACTGCGACCCCGACGTCGGCCTGGCCGCGATCGACGTGCTGGCGGCCGCCGGCATCCGGGCCGGGCTGGTGCCCCACGGATGCTGCGGCCGGCCGCAGATTTCCAAGGGACTCCTGGCCGACGCCCGCGCCCTGGCCCGCGCCAACACGGAGGCGCTCTATGCCCACGCGGCCGAGGGCCGGAAGATCGTCTTCTGCGAGCCGAGTTGTCTCTCCGCGCTGCGCGAGGACGTTCCGGCGATCGTCGGCGGCGAGGCGCGCCGGCGGGCGCTCGTCGTCGCGCGGTCGGCGGTGCTCTTTGAGGAGCTGCTGGACGAGGTCGGCGACCGGTTGAGCCTCAGGCCGGGCCCGTCGAAGATTCTGCTGCACGGCCACTGCCACCAGAAGGCGATGGGACTGCTGGCACCCGCCAAAGCGCTGCTCTCCCGCATTCCTGGTGCTGTCGTGGTGGATCTGGACGCGGGCTGCTGCGGCATGGCCGGGTCGTTCGGCTATACGAAAGATCATTTCGACGTCTCGCGACAGATGGCCGAGCGGCGGCTTCTGCCGGCCGTCCGCAGCCGACGGCCCGATGAGGTGGTGGTGGCGGCCGGGACGTCGTGCCGTCACCAGGTGAAGGATTTCACCGGAGACGAGGCGGTGCATCCGGCCGTCCTGCTGCGCCGGCTCCTGGCTCCCTGAAGTTCTGACAGAAGAAACAGCTTCGACCTCCGACTACACTACTTTCATGATGAAGCTGGTGGAGGAGTATGCCGGCGTCGGGGACTTGATGCAGAAGGGCGAAGTCGTCCGGCGGGTGCACTACCGCATCAGCCGGTATCAGGGGTTGCTCGAGGGCTCGGGCATGCCGATTCCAGGCCTGCATCGCATCGAGGGAACCATCGACGTGGACGCTGGGTGGGACACAGGCGGTCTGGTCGGCGCATCACTCGTGTTGAGGTTGGCGGACGGGCGTACGCTGCCGATCACAATGATCGACCCGGGCGGCCGCATCCTCAGCGAGGGCCACGGGCCGTTGAAGTGCACGTGCTGTTGAGCGTCGCCTCGAACATCACGTGGTCGGAGTCCAAGAAAGAAAGGGGGCCTGCTGGCGCAGGCCCCACAGGATTCTCGGAGAAAGCCCCAGGTCCAGGGTCAGAAGTCGTACTGCACGGTGATTTTCGCCGTGCGTGCCGTCAGCACCGAGTTCGGCACGAGCCAGTTGCCGTTGGGCACGAAGTTCTCGTTGTACGTCAGCACCGTGTCGAGGTTCAGCAGGTTGTACACGTCGAGCGAGACGTTTGCACGCTTGCCGCCGAACCTGAGGATCTTGCCAACGCGGATGTCGAGCCGGTTGTCGCGGTCGGTCTTCATCTCGCCCGGCTTCAGCAGGTTGACGGTGACCGACGTGGCGTTGTTCGAGAGCGGCCGGCCGAGCGCCGACGCCGCGACCGCGGCGGGGACGTTGTAGTTGGCCGCCAGCGGCGCGCCCGGGTTGCTCTGGAACGTTCCGCTGACCTGCACGTCGATCCTCGGGACGATCTAAGTTCCGGCGGCCGTCATCCGCGTCGTGATGCCG
Source organism: Gemmatimonadota bacterium (assembly GCA_016209995.1). Lineage (GTDB taxonomy): Bacteria > Gemmatimonadota > Gemmatimonadetes > Longimicrobiales > Gaopeijiaceae > JACQVC01. Next base: position 202 of record JACQVC010000546.1, on the reverse strand, counting down.
GGAGCGTAGTGGCAGTACGGGTTGGTCGGGCCGTAGGCCGGCACTTCGCTGGCCGTCGAGAAGCCGCCGGTCTGTTCCGGCAGCAGCGCCCGCACCTCGCAGTAGTCGGTGACGCGCTGCCCGGTGCTGGTGCCCGCCTGCAGCTGCACCCCGTTGCGCAATCGCGCGCTGAGGTTGATGTCCACGCCGTTGTAGACCTGCG
>JACQVC010000550.1 GCA_016209995.1 Gemmatimonadota bacterium | reverse complement strand
GGGATCGACTTCCCGCCGCGCGCCGTGCACATTGGGCGGGAAGGCGGCGCCTGTGCGACGGCTTACCGTCGAGCGCAGCAAACGGGCGAATCGATTCCCAATCAAAGGATCGAACCATGGCACGGGTGCTTCGGCGCAGGGACATACTGCTCGCCGTTGCGGGCGCCCTCGGCCTCGCCGCCTTCCTCCTCTTCTACAAGCGTGCTTTCCCGCAGGCGAACGTCCCCATGGAAGTCACGCGGGACGAGGCACGCTCGGCCGCTGTGGAGTTCCTGGAGGGGCGAGGCGCTCAGCTTGCAGAGTTCCGGGAGGCGGCCCGGTACAGCGGCTCGACCCTGACGCTGGTCTTCCTGCAGCGCACGCTGGGCCTCGACGAGGCGAGCCGCTGGGCGCGTGAGGAAGTCCCGGTCTGGACCTGGACCTTCCGCTGGTTCCGCCCACTCGAGAAGGAAGAGTGGGTGGTGGGCGTCGATGTCGCGGGCACTGTGGTGGAATACGAGCACCTGGTGGATGAGGCGGCGGCCGGCACGAACCTCGAGCAGGAGACGGCGCTCGCGCTCGCGGAAGCGATGCTGGCCGAGAGGGGCTGGAGCTTGGAGGAATGGGAGCGGGTCGAGGCCGCCAGCGAGCGCAAGGAGAACCGCACGGACCACCGGTTCACCTGGGAACGCAGCGGCTCGACGATTCCCTGGCGAGATAGTGATCCCGAAGCCGGAACCGGGTCCGTGCGCCTGAGCGTCAACGTTCTGGGCGACGCGATCGGCGGCTACCGCCACTTCCTGCGAGTGCCGGAAGAGTTCGATCGCGAGCTGAACCAGACGATGAGCATTGGTTTCGCGCTGGCGGTCGCCACGCTTCTTCTGTCCGTGATCCTGACGCTGGCTGGTGTGGGCGTGTCGATCGTGCGTTCGCGCACCGATGATGTGCGCTGGCGCCCGATGATCGCGCTCGCGGCGGTCGTGGCGATCCTCTTGTTGGTTCAGCAAGCCACGGCCTGGCCGCTCGTCGAGTTCCAGTACGACACGACGTTGCAGTGGCCCGCGTACGTGGGCATCGCGCTGACCGGCGTCGTGCTGCTGGTGCTGGTCTACGGTGTGGTCGTCATGTTCCTGGGCGCAGCCGGTGAGTCACTGGCGCGTGAGACGTTTCCGGGCAGCCTGACCGGATTCCTGGAGACGTTGCGCGGACGTTTCGGCGGCGAGGCGCTCGCGCGCTCGAGTCTCGAGGGATACGGCCTGGGATTCTTCTTCATTGGCTATCTGACGGTCTTCTATCTGTTCGCGCAGCGCTATCTGGGCGCGTGGCTGCCGGCGGAGGGCCCGCACTCGGAGATCTTCAACCTGTATTTCCCGTTTTTGACGCCGTTGACGATCAGTCTGGTGGCGGCGATCTCCGAGGAGGTCACCTACCGGCTCTTCGCGGTCTCGCTGCTCAAGCGCTTTCTGAAGGTCACCTTCGTCGCCCTTCTGATTCCGGCGCTGATCTGGGCGTTCGCGCACTCGACGTATCCCGTGTTCCCCGTGTACCTGCGGGGCATCGAGCTGACGATCGGCGGCCTCGTCTTCGGTTGGGCGTTCCTCCGCCTCGGCTTGCTCACCTGCATCGCCGCGCATTATGTGGTGGACGCCGTCTTGATCGGCGCGCCGCTGCTGACTTCCGGGAATCGCGCCTACCTGGTTTCGGGCGTCGTCGTCATGGGGTTCGCGTTGCTACCCGCGCTGCTGGCGCTGGTGAGTCGCCGCAGACCTGCACTGGAGGCTGCTCATGGCATCTAGATCCACGCACACCGCGCGATCGGCCGCGAAAGTCGGCGGCGTAGTGATCAACGCGCCGGTGGAGCCCTACCGGGATGTGCTGACTCCAGCCGCGCTCGACCTGCTGGCCGAGCTGCACCGCCGCTTCGAGCCGCGCCGGCAGGAGCTGCTCGCCCGCCGAGTCGCGCGCCAGAAGCAGATCGATGCAGGAACGCTCCCCGATTTCTTGAGCGAGACCCGCGAGGTGCGGGAGGGGGATTGGACGGTCGCGTCGATCCCCAAGGACCTCGAGGACCGGCGGGTCGAGATCACGGGTCCCGTGGACCGCAAGATGATCATCAACGCGCTGAACTCGGGCGCGAACGTGTACATGGCCGACTTCGAGGACTCGCACACGCCCACGTGGGCGAACAACCTCGAGGGCCAGCTCAACCTGTGTGACGCGGTGCGCCGGACCATCACGTTCACCAGCCCGGAAGGGAAGCGTTACGCGCTGAACGAGCGCACGGCCACGCTCCTGGTGCGGCCACGGGGGTGGCACCTCTCGGAAAAACACGTGCTCAGCGACGGCCGTCCGGTCTCGGGCGGGCTGTTCGACTTCGCCCTCTTCTTCTTCCACAACGCACGCGAGCTGATCGCCCGCGGCTCTGGACCGTACTTCTACCTGCCCAAGCTCCAGAGCCACCTCGAGGCCCGCCTCTGGAACGATGTCTTCAATGCGGCTCAGGATTCGCTCGACATACCGCGCGGGACGATCCGGGCGACGGTGTTGATCGAGCACGTGCTGGCCGCGTTCGAGATGGACGAGATCCTCTGGGAGCTGAGGGACCACTCGGCGGGCCTCAACTGCGGGCGCTGGGATTACATCTTCAGCTTCATCAAGGTCATGCGAGCGCGGCCCAACCTCGCGCTGCCGGACCGCACCTTGATCACGATGGACCGCCACTTCCTGCGCTCGTACGTCGAGCTGCTCGTGCGCACCTGCCACCGGCGCCGCGCGCACGCGATGGGCGGCATGGCGGCCCAGATCCCGATCAAGAACGACGACGCCGCGAACGCCGCGGCGCTCGAGAAAGTCCGCCAGGACAAGCTGAGGGAGGTCCAGGCGGGTCACGACGGGACGTGGGTGGCGCACCCGGGACTCGTGGCGCTTGCGCGCGAGGTGTTCGACGCTCTTATGCCGGGTCCCCACCAGATCCAGCACGTACCGCAGGGCGGGACGATCACGGCGGCGGATCTGCTCACGGTGCCGACGGGACCGATCACCGAGCGAGGCGTGCGGCACAACGTGGACGTCGGCATTCAGTACCTCGAGGCCTGGCTGGGCGGCACGGGCTGCGTCCCGATCTACAACCTCATGGAGGACGCGGCTACGGCCGAGATCTCGCGCTCGCAGGTCTGGCAGTGGGTCAAGCAGGGCGCGCAGCTCGAGGACGGCCGCACGGTTACCGCGGACTTCGTGCGGGCCACGATTCGCGAGGAGCTGGACGGCAT
>JACQVC010000555.1 GCA_016209995.1 Gemmatimonadota bacterium | reverse complement strand
ACGGCCGACTCGCAGAAGCCGAGCGCGCGCTCGCGCTGGGGCTCGGCGCGGCGCCGGAGGACCCACGGCTGCTCGCGGCGGCCGCCCGACTGGCGGCTGCCCGCCACCGCTGGCACGACGCGATCCGCTACGGCGAGCGCACAGGTGACGCCGCCGACATCGCGACGCTGGCTCTGGTGGGCGACGCGCACGCGGCGGTCAGGGACACGGCGAGCGCAAACGAATACTGGCGGCGGGCAGAAGCCAGGGGGATCGAGCGGCCGGAGCCGTACAATCGGCAATGGACCCTATTCCTGCTCGACCACGGGCGGCGCCCGCACGAGACGCTGGCGCTCCTGCGCGAAGAGATTCGTGGCCGCCCGGATGTGTATGGCTACGACCAGCTCGCCTGGGCGCTCTATCAGACCGGGGATTACACGGGTGCCCGCGCCGCCATGCAACAGGCGCTACGCCTCGCCACGCTGGACGCCGTCATCTTCTTTCACGCGGGAATGATCGAGAAGGCCATGGGCTCGGACGAGGCGGCGCGCGACTACCTGCTGGCCGCGCTGGAGACGAATCCTCATTTCCACCCCCTCTGCAGCGACGAGGCGCGGCGAGCGCTGCGCGAGTGGAGCAGTCGCTGACGTCGCGTCGCGGACACGTGCGCGTCGCGGACAGGTCGCTGGCACTCCAGCGGCCTGTTCACGTTTCTCCGCGCGGCCGCCGGTTGCCGCAGCCGCTCCCGACGACAATGTTGGAGACCACACCGTGCGAAGTAGACGCCTCGTTCCTGAAGGGTATGGCGAGCCCCAAGCAGGAAGCCCCAGCGGACAGCGGATTGATCGAGCGCATGGCTGCGGGCGATGAGCGGGCGCTGGGGGCGCTGTATGATCGTCACGGCGCCGTGGCCTACTCGCTAGCCCGTGGGATCCTGAAGAACGCCGCGGACGCCGAGGAGGTCGTGGCCGACGCCTTCGTGCAAGCCTGGAGGACGGCCGCGGGCTTCGAGTCCTCCCGTGGCAGCGTTCTCGCGTGGCTGATCACCATCACACGCAGCCGCGCGCTGGACCGCGTGCGCTCGCGTCACCGGCACGCGAAAGCGCTCGAGCGCGCCGCGCTTCAGGAGGCCACGGGCTTCGCGTTGGCGCCCGCCATCGCGGGACGCGAGCCGGAACGCGCGGTAGAGCAGGAGCAGATGTCGCAGCGGGTTTCGCGCACGCTGGCCGAGCTTCCGGAGCCACAGCGGCGGGTCATCGAGCTGGCGTATTTTCAGGGCATGTCTCAGAGCGAGATCGCGGAAGCGCTCGGCGAGCCGCTGGGCACGATCAAGACGCGCATGAGGACGGGAATGGAAAAGCTGAGGCTCGCGCTGCGCGGCTCGGACTCGGAGGGCAGGCGATGAGCGAGCACGAGTGGCTTCAGTTCGCCGCGCCGTACGCGCTCGGCTCGCTGGACCGCGAGGAGGCCGTCTCGTTCGAGGCGCACCTCGCGACGTGCGACGTCTGCCAGCGGGGCGTTCAGGAGTTCCGTGAGGTAGCCGGCACTCTGGCGTACTCGGCCACGCGCGTTTCTCCGCCCGCCACGCTCCGCCAACGGATCCTGCGCGAGGCCAGTCGCGCGCGCCCGCGCGCCGCGTTCATGCCGCGCTGGATTCCCTGGCTGGCCGCCGCGGCGTCGATCGCGCTCGCGATCGCAGCCGGCATCGCGTACAGGGATGCCCGCTCGGAGCGCCTCGCGCTCGAGCGCGCATACGAGGAGCTGCGCGCGACGCTGGCCGGCCGCGACTCGCTGCTCGCCGCACGCGAAGTGATGCTCGCGGCCCTGTTCGGCGCCGAGCTGCGCACGGCAACGCTCACGACCACGGGCGGTCCGCCCTCGGCCCGGCTCTTCTGGAACCCGGACGCCAACCGAGTCGTCGTGGTCGCCTTCAACCTCCCACCGGCGCCCCCCGGACGAACCTATCAGCTCTGGGGAATCCCGACCGGCGGCACGCCCCTCAGCCTCGGCATCTTCAACACCTCGCCCGACGGACGCACATCCGTCGCGTTCGCTGTGCCGGCCGGCGCGCAGATGGACGTCAGCGCCATCACGGACGAGCCAGCAGGCGGCTCGTCGCAGCCTACGACCACACCCTTCCTGGTGGGGTCCTGGACCGAAGCGCGGTAAGCGCGAGCGTCGTTGAGGGCCGCGTGCACGGCTTGACGACTCCGTGGCGGCGAGGTAAGCTGACCGCGTCGCTCCTTGTGAAAACTTGTTCTTCGATATGAAAAGCGCGTGCCGGTAGTATTGCCCTGCAAGCGCGCCAGTACAGGCACATCATGTCCGCTCTGCTAAGGATCCCTGCGAGCGTGCGGCAGCCTGCAAGAACGACGGAAGAAGTCGGGGGGCGTAGTCACTCAGCCGCCGGCCATGTGCCCTCCGCGAGATCACTCGCTGCGCCTGCCGGTATCATTCCGCGTCCATCCAAGCCTGTCGTCACCTCGACCGCAGCGCACGACGGAGTCGCGCTCTCCCTCATGCTCCGTGTTGCCCACGATGATACGGAAGCGTTCGAGGCGCTGATCGATCTGTACTGGGCTCCCCTCATCAAGTACGCGATGCACCTGCTGGGGAGCGCGGACAGCGCCGAAGACGTGGTGCAGGAGACGTTCATAAGGGTCTGGCGCCGGCGCACGGGCTGGAGCCCCCGGGGCAGCGCCGAGGGTTACCTCTACCGCGTGGCCCGCAACCTCGCCTTGGACGAGATCAAGCGCACGCGCATCCGTACGAGCTGGGCGCGTGCCGCCGGCCTCGGGGTCCACGCCGACCGGGAAGATCCGCTGCCGTCGGCCGAGCTGCGTGCCGAGGTAGAGGCCGCGATCGGT
>JACQVC010000554.1 GCA_016209995.1 Gemmatimonadota bacterium | reverse complement strand
GCCGAAAGGGGCGTATCGGAGGCAGGCTTCACGATGACGGAGTTTCCGGCCGCCAGCGCCGGCCCGACTTTGTGGCACACCAGGTTGAGCGGGAAGTTGAACGGTGAGATGGCCAGCACGACACCGCACGGCACGCGAATCGTCAGCCCGAACTTGCCCGCTGCGCCGGGCGCCGCATCCATCGGCAGCGTTTCACCACCGATGCGCTTCGCCTCCTCCGCCGAGAGCATCAGCGTCTGAACCGCGCGCGCCGCCTCGGCGCGCCCCTCGGCAATCACCTTACCCGCCGCCAGCGTGATCAGGCGGCCGAATTCCTCCTGGCGGTCCTGAAGCATGTACGCCGCGCGGTGCAGGATCTCGTAGCGCTCATAGGCGGACAACGAGGCCATCACCGCGGCGCCGCGCACGGCCGAGGCGAGGGCTCGCTCCACGTCCTGCGAGTCCGCCTTGGGTACCATGTCGATGATCGACCCGTCGTAGGGGTTCAGAACCTCGATCTTCTCCGCTTTGTCGATCCACTTGCCCGCTATGTAGTTCTTCATGATGCTCCCTCGGTGTGTTCAAGACATGCCCAGCGCGAAGACTGCGGCGCTGGCTCGCGTGGGTCAAGCAGCGCACACGCGCCTTTTTCGGTCCAACGGCGTAGCTCGGCCCCACTTGACACGCGACGGCGCCCGAGGATACGTTCCCACCGTGAATGCGCAGCCGACTGTCCGCCATCATCACCATCACGCGGCTCTGACGGGCCGAGCGGTGGTGCTCGTGCGCATGGCTTGATGTAGTCGGCACGCGAACCGAATCCGCTGCGGCCCGTCTGAGAAGGCGGGCCGCAGTTTTTTGGGGCTGAGCGGGCCGCTGAGAGCTCAGGTGGTCGCGCCATGGTGGTCTGCGACTGCCGAGGGGATGGAGACATGTTACGGATCGCATTGCCCAATAAGGGACGCTTGGCCGAGGAAGCGCGCTCGCTCTTCGATCGTGCGGGCTTGTACGCCGAGTTTCGCGAGGGGCGGTCTCTGGTCGCTTCGGTGGGTCCGGGGCTGGAGGCGCTGTTCGTGCGAGCGCAGGATATTCCCGAGTTCGTGGCGGACGGCGCCGCGGACGTGGGGGTGACCGGCCTCGACCTGATCCGCGAGCTGGACCGTGCGGTCGACGAGCTGCTCGACCTCGAGTTCGGGCGCTGCCGGCTGGTCGTAGCGGTGACGGAGGACAGCGGGATCCGGGACGCCGCGCAGATCGCGGCCGGAACGCGGGTGGCCACATCGTTCCCTCGACTCGCTCTCGCGTTCTTCCATGCCCGCATGATTCCCGTGGAGATCGTGCCGGTCTCGGGCGCGACCGAGATCGCGCCGCACCTCGGGGTGGCCGCTGTGGTCGTCGATCTGGTATCGACGGGGTCGACGCTGCGAGTGAACGGTCTGCGCGAGGTCGCCACGATCGTGGAATCCACGGCGAGGCTGGTGGCGAACCCAGGGGCTCGGCACGAAGTGGAGAAGGGTCGGACTATCACCGAGCTGGTGGCCGCCCTCGAGTCGGTCATCCGGGCCGAGCACAAGCGATACCTGATGGCCAACGTGCCGCGCGCCGCGCTCGATCGCGTGAAGGACGTGCTGCCGGGAATCTCGGGGCCGACCATCGTGGACATCATGGATCACGGCGAGATGGTGGCCGCCCACTCGGTCGTGGACGCTTCCGAGGTCTATCGTACGATCGCGCGCCTCAAGGAGCTGGGCGCGGAGGGGATCCTCGTCACCCGCATCGAGAGGCTCATGCCATGAGGCTCGCGGTGGAGGGGCCCCTCGCGCAGCTGAGCGCACGCCAGGAGAGCCTGTTGCTCGAGCGGCGGCTGGAGGACACGGCCGGCCTGGTGGACACAGTACGGGACATCCTGCAGCGCGTTCGCCAGGAGGGCGATGCCGCGTTGAAGGCGTTGGCCCTGGCTTACGACGGCGTGCAGCTGGAAGCGCTCGAGGTTCCGCGCGCGGTTTGGGATCAGGCCCTGGACGAGGTAGCCAGGCCGGTGCGTGACGGTCTCGAGCGCGCGGCCGCGAACATCGCGGCGTTCCACGGCGCCCAGCTTTCACCGTCCCTCGAGATCGAGGTACAGCCGGGTGTCGTACTCGGGCGCCGCGTGGATCCGGTCGAGGCCGCGGGCGCCTACGTGCCCGGAGGGCGCGCGGCCTATCCCAGCACCGTGCTCATGTGTGCGGTCCCCGCCCGCGTGGCGGGCGTGCGTGACGTCGTGGTGTGCTCGCCGCCGGGCCCGGACGGCCGGCCGGCGGCCGCCGTGCTGGCGGCCTGCGCGATCGCCGGCGTGGATCGCGTGTTCGCGATCGGCGGCGCGGGCGCGATCGCCGCGCTCACGTACGGGACCGAGACGATCCCGCGTGTCGACGCGATCGTGGGTCCGGGCAACCGCTACGTCACGGAAGCCAAACGTCAGGTCGCCGGCGACGTGCGCATCGATTGCCCCGCCGGGCCGTCCGAGCTGTTGATCGTGGCCGAGGACGGAGCCCCCGGCCTCGACCCGACCGTCGCCGCAACCGAGCTTTGCGCGCAGGCGGAGCACGATCCGGACGCCGCGGTGGCCTGTGTGACAACCTCCCCCGCCCTGGCCGCGAGCGTGCGCAGTGCGCTCGAGACTCGGGTGCGCACCGAGGCGCGGCGCTCGATCATCGAGGAAGCATTGAGCGCGCGAGGTGCCATTGTCTGGGCCGCTGGCCTCGCCGCCGCCCTGGACTTCGCCGAGCGCTACGCGCCGGAGCACCTGCTGCTGCTCACGGCCGACCCGCTCGGTGATCTGGGGCGCGTGCGCTCCGCGGGCACGATCTTCCTCGGACCTGCGAGCTCGGTCGCGATTGGCGATTACATGACCGGAGCGAACCACGTGCTCCCGACGGGCGGCATGGCGCGATCGTTCTCAGGGCTGTCCATTCTCAACTTCGTGCGTTTCACGACGTACCAGGCCCTGACGCCCGCCGGCGCGGCGCTCCTGGCCGATCCCACGATGGCGTTGGCCGAGGCCGAGGGGCTTCCGGCTCACGCGGCGGCCGCGGCAGCGAGGAGATGACTGTGGAGACTGCTGGCAACGGGAGACTCATGTGAACCGATTCCCTCGCGAAGCGTATCGCGACCTCGGGGTCTACGACCCCGGCCGCACTCCGGTCGCTGTCGACCTGAGCGACAACACGAACCGTTGGGGCGCTCACCCCCAGGCCCTCGCCGCGCTGCGCCAGTGCGCCGAGGAGTCGGTGACGCGCTATCCGTCCACCTACGCGGATGGTCTCAAGCAGGCGATCGCGCGCAGGTTCGGCATCGACGTCGCAGCCATCACGACGGGCTGTGGATCCGACGACATCCTGGATTGCACGCTGAGGGCCGTGTGCGACCCCGGCGCAAAGGTGACGTACCACGACCCGACCTTTTTCATGATCGAGGTCTTCTCACGCGTGAACGGGATCCAGCCCGTCGCCGTCCCGACGAATTCAGCACTCACGGCCCGGGCCATGCTGGCCGCGGATCCGGCCATGGTCTACGTCTGCCGGCCCAACAACCCCACCGGCACGCTGCTCTCCCGCCAGCTGGTGGAGGAGCTGCTGGAGGACGAGGAGGGGCCGATCGTCCTCGTGGATGAGGCGTACATCGATTTCGCGGATCCGGGCGAATCGTTCCTGCACCAGGCACCCACTCACTCGCGGCTGGTCGTCGCGCGCACGCTCTCGAAGCTCTATGGGCTCGCGGGGCTGCGCGTGGGCTTCGCCGTCGCGGCGCCCGCGACGGTGCACGAGATCGACAAGTCGCGCGGCCCGTACAAGGTGAGCGCACCCGCAGAGGCTGCGGCCATCGCGGCGATCGCGGCCGACGACGGATGGTTCGAGCGCGTCGTCGCCGAGGTGATCGAGAATCGAGCCCGGCTGGGGGAACGGCTCCAGGCGCTGAGCTTCGAGCCGCTGCCGTCGCACGCGAACTTCGTTCTGATTCCAACGCCGCAGGGTGCGCGAGCGATCGCGTCCGCGTTGAGGGGGCAGGGAGTGGGCGTGCGGCCGTTCCCCGGCCTGCCCGGCATCGGCGACGCGATCCGGGTCACGATCGGCCCCTGGGCGCTGCTCGAGCGATTCCTCGACGCATTGGCCAGCGTCGTCGATTAACAACTCCGGCTGCGCTCGCCGCGAGATATGCCTATGAAGGTCGCACTGATCGACTACGGAGCCGGCAACCTCCACTCTCTGAGAAAGGCGCTCGAAGTGGGGGGCGCGGAAGTGGACACGACCACGGACTGGAATCGGGCGCTGTCCGCCGCTGCTCTCGTCCTGCCGGGCGTCGGCGCGTTCGGGGCCGCTGTGGAAGCCCTCGGGGGCGAGGCGTCTCGGGTGCAGGCAGCGCTGCAGGACGGTTATCCGTGTCTCGGCATCTGCCTGGGCATGCAACTCCTGTTCCCCGAGAGCGAGGAGTCCGCGGGGAGCGGAATCGGCTTGATCCCGGGGCGCGTGCGCCGATTGCGCTCGCGCATCGTGCCGCACATGGGTTGGAACCAGGTCGAGACGTCCGACGATCCTTTGTTCGCGGGCGTCTCGCCGCTGCTCGCCTACTACGCGAACAGTTATGTCTGTGAGCCCGAAGATCCGTCCAGCGTCATCGCCTGGACCGAGTACGAGGATGAACGGTTCGCGGCCGCCGTGCGCAGCGGCAGAACCTGGGCCGTACCGTTTCATACGGAGAAGAGCTCTGTGCGAGGGTTGCGGATCGTTCGCAACATTCTCGAGGAGGTGGGCAGCGCATGATTGCGGCCCCTGCCATCGACATCCGGGAAGGCCGCTGCGTCCAGCTCGTGGGCGGAGACCCGGCTGCGGAACGAGTCAGCTTGCCCGATCCACTCGCGGTTGCGCGGCACTGGTGGGACATCGGATTTCGCGCGCTGCACGTCGTAGACCTCGACGCGGCTTTCGGCGATGGCGACAACCTCGCTGTCGTCATCGATGTGCTGTCGGAGACGGACGCGACCACTCAGGTCGGTGGCGGCATCCGCGAGGACGGCGTGGCGGACCGGCTCCTGGCCGGCGGAGCGGATCGGATCGTGGTGGGCACCCGCGCGGTCGACGAGCCGGACTGGCTGGCACAACTGGCCGACCGCTACCCCGGCCGCATCATGGTCGCGGCCGACGTGAGGGGGCAGCACGTGCTGCGGCGAGGCTGGACGGAGGAGGCGGGACTCGAGCTGGCCGAGTTTCTCGCGCGGCTCCGTGAGCTGCCGCTGGCCGGCATCCTCTGCACGGACGTAGCGCGCGAGGGTCGCATGGAAGGCATCGACTTGGCGACCGCCGAGAGGAGGATCGTAGCCGCGCACCGGCCCGTCTGGATCTCCGGCGGAATCACGACGCTCGAGGAGCTGCGAGCGCTGCGCATGTTCGGCGCGGCCGGCGCGGTGCTCGGCATGGCGCTCTATACGGGGAAGCTCGACGCGCGTGCCGTGGCCGACGAGTTCGGGGGAGGAGCGAACCAATGAGTGATAGGGAGCGGCAAACCAACGAGACGCAGGTGCGTGCCTCGGTCCGGCCTGGCACCGGCCAGGCGGATCTGAAGGTCGAGGATCCGTTCCTCGCCCATATGGTCAAGACACTGGCGCGCTACAGCGGGCTGGACATCGCGTTGAGTGCGCGCGGCGATCTGCGACACCATCTCGTAGAGGACGTGGCCATCACCTTGGGACTCGCGCTCGCGGACGAGGTGCCCGCAGCCGCCGCGCGTTACGGCGATGCCATCGTGCCCATGGATGACGCGCTCGTGCAGGCCGCCATCGACGTGGGAGGGCGCTCCTATTACGAGGGTCGGCTCCCCAGCCGACTCTACACCCACTTCCTCCAGAGCCTCGCCTGCAACCTCGGGGCCACGCTGCACGTGCGCGTGCTGCGCGGCCAGGATCGCCACCACATCGTCGAGGCGGCCGTGAAAGCCACGGGCCTCGCGCTGCGTCAGGCGCTGGCCGGCGGGGACACGGTTTTCAGTACGAAAGGAGCGGTGCGCCTGACGTGACCCTCATCCCTCGAGTCATCGTTTGCCTCGACGTGAAGGATGGCCGCGTCGTGAAGGGCACCCAATTCCGCGGCCTGCGGGACGTCGGTGACCCGGTCGAGCTGGCCCGGCGTTATGAGGAGGAAGGAGCCGACGAGGTCGTGTTCCTGGACGTCTCGGCGTCGGCCGAAGGGCGAGGAACGCTATGGGAAACCGTGAGCCGAACGGCCGCGGCGCTCTTCGTCCCGCTGACGGTGGGCGGCGGCGTGCGCGCGGTGGGTGACATCGCCGATCTGCTACGGGCCGGCGCCGACAAGATCAGCGTGAATACGGCGGCGGTGGCGCGACCGGAGCTGTTGAGCGAAGGCGCGCAGCGCTTCGGCAGCCAGTGCGTGGTCGCGAGCATCGACGCGGCCCGCGAGGGCGAGCGCTGGGTCGCCTATACGCACGGAGGGCGGCGCCGCACGCAGCTGGATGCGATCGGGTGGGCGGTCCGCTGCGCCGAGCTGGGCGCCGGCGAGATCCTGCTCACGAGCATCGATCAGGATGGCGCGCGCACGGGTTACGACCTCGAGCTGACTCGCCGGGTGGCCGAGCGCGTCACCGTCCCGGTGATCGCGAGCGGCGGCGCGGGGTCGCCCCGGCACCTGGCCGAGGCGCTCACGGCGGGAGGCGCGTCGGCCGCGCTGCTGGCCGGCATCCTGCACGACGGCGTGACGACCGTGGGGGAGGTCAAGCGCGTCCTCATGCAGTCGGGGATCCAGGTGCGGGCCGCATAGAGAAAGGTGGTATCCTTGAGCGTTCCCGCCCCTCGACCCATCCGCAGCGTCGCGGACATCGCCAAGCTGCGCTTCGATCCACGCGATGATCTCATCCCGGTCATCGCGCAGGACGCGGCGACCGGCGACGTGCTGATGGTCGCATTTGCCGACCGAGCCGCTCTCGAGCACACGCTCGCGACCGGCGAGATGCACTATCACTCGCGCTCGCGAGGCGAGCTGTGGCGCAAGGGCGAAACCAGTGGGAACGTCCAGCGCGTGCGCGAGCTGCTGGCCGACTGCGACGGCGATGCGATTCTCGCGCTGGTCGATCCCGCGGGTCCCGCTTGCCACACCGGCACGCGCACCTGCTTCGCGGTCGAGCGCGAGCCGAGCAGCACGCTCGCCGAGCTGTGGCGCGTCATCGAGGAGCGAGCCGCGCAGCGGCCGGAGGGCAGCTACACGACTCGCCTGCTGGAAAACTCCAATCTACGGCTGAAGAAGCTGGGCGAGGAGATGGCGGAGCTGATCGCCGCGCTCGCCTCGCGTGATTCGACCCGCGTATCGCAGGAGGCAGCAGACCTGTTGTACCACCTGTTGGTAGCGCTGCGCGCAGCCGACAGCAGCCTTGCGGCGGTCGAAGCGGAGCTGGCGCGGCGGCGCGCAAACCAGCAGGTCTCACGCGGAGACGCAGAGGAACGCGGAGAACGACACCGCTAGGCCCGCACTTCCCACACCGTCTCGACTTCGACGGACATCCCCGATGGTAGCGAGCCCATCCCGACGGCCGCGCGGGTGCCCCTGCCCGCCGTCTCGCCGAAAATCTGCACGATCAGGTCGCTGAAGCCGTTCATGACCTGGGGATGGTCTCCGAAGTCGGACGTGGCGTTGACCATCCCGAACGTCCGCACGAGGCGCACGACGCGATTCAGGCTCCCGACGGCCTGTCGGACCGACGCCAGCGTGTTCAGGGCGACCACCCTGGCCGCTGCCTGACCCTGCGCAACCGTGAGGTCCCGGCCGACCTTGCCCTGGTGGCCCGGCGAGCCATCGGGGTTGCGCGGCGTGTGACCCGCAACGAAGAGCAGATTGCCCACGAGAGTCGTCATTACATAGGTGGCCACCGGCCGCGGAGCCGGCGGGAGCTGGAGGCCGAGCGCCCGCAGCCTCGCCTCCGCGTCCACTTGCTGGGGGCTCCCGGCCGGCTGGTGCGTGCGTGATGCCTCTTCTACGCCGCCTCTGCGGACGCGGCCCCGCAACCTCCGCGGCAGAAACAACCCGACCATCGCCCCGATACCACCTGCAAAGAATCCTCTACGGCTCGCCGTCGTCGACATGGGCGTTCTCCTTCCGAATGGCTCGCGCACCAGGGGCAAATGCAGTCAAGATACGAGCACATCGTACTACGCGCGTGGCCCTTGAAGGGCTCCTGCCGGCCACGCGTGTGCGCCGCTACCATCACACCCGCGATTTCGGTAAGCTTTCTCGCTATGATACAGACGCTCCAAGCGACTCCCGACCTATGACGTCTCAGAGCCAGATCCACGAAGAGGAAGCACTCGGCAAGGCATACGACGCGCGGCTGATGCGGCGGCTCCTGCGGTACCTCATCCCGTACCGCTGGCCTGTCGTCGCCGCCGTGGCGTTGCTGCTGCTGGCTTCGGTTGTCGAGCTGGTGGGCCCGTGGCTCACGAAGATCGCGCTGGACGAAGCCGTGCCTGCCGGCGACGGCCGGCTGCTGGGCATTCTGGCCGCGGTGTACGTTGTCTCCCTGCTCGCCGCGCTCCTGCTCCAGTACGCCGACGAGCTGCTGACCACATGGCTCGGCCAGCGGGTGATGTACGACCTACGCACCCAGATCTTCGCTCACCTTCAGCGCCTGGATCTGCGCTACTACGACCGCACGCCCGTCGGTCGAACGCTGACCCGTGTCACCAGCGACGTCGAGGTCCTCAACGAGCTGTTCAGTTCCGGCGTGGTCACGGTGTTCGGCGACGTGTTCACGCTGGTCTTCATCGTCGGCGCGATGCTCATCATGGACTGGAAGCTCGCGCTGGTGACGTTTGCCGTGCTGCCGTTCGTCGCGCTGGTGGCGTTCCTGTTCCGCGCGAAAGTGCGCGAGGCCTACCGGGACATCCGGGTGCGGTTGGCCCGGCTGAACGCCTTCCTGAACGAGCGCTTCACCGGGATCCGCGTGGTCCAGCTCTTCAACCGCGAGGCAGCCGACGCCCGGCGCTTCCGCGAGCTGGACCGTGACTACCTGAACGCGCACCTGCGCTCGATCCGCTACTACGCGCTCTTCTTTCCCGCGATCGAGCTGCTGACTTCCGTGGCCCTCGCGCTCATCATCTGGTACGGCGGTCTCTCGCTGCTGGGCGGAACGTTGACCCTGGGCGTGATCGCCGCGTTCCTCCAGTACGCCCGTCGCTTCTTCCGGCCGATCCAGGACCTCTCGGAGAAGTACAACCTGCTGCAGGGGGCGATGGCATCCTCGGAGCGTATCTTCAAGCTGCTGGATACGCAGCCGAATATTCGCGACCCGGACTCACCGCTCCACCTCCCGAAGGAGCCGCGCGGCGAGATCGAGTTTCGCGATGTGTGGTTCGCATACGACGGCAGCGGCGAAGGGAAGGAGCCGGTCGCCACGGCGGGCCCCAGCGGCAACGGACCGGCGGGCGCTCCCACCTGGGTGATCCGTGGACTCAGCTTCCGGGTTGCACCGGGCGAGCGACTGGCCATCGTGGGCCACACCGGCGCGGGCAAGACCACGCTCATCAACCTGCTGATGCGATTCTACGATCCGCAGCGCGGCGAGATTCTGCTCGACGGCGTGCCGATACGCAGGCTGCCGCTGGCCGAGCTACGCTCGCGGATCGGCCTCGTGCTGCAGGACGTCTTCCTGTTCAGTCACGACGTGGCGTACAATCTGCGCCTCGGCAACCAGAGCATCGACGCTGCGCGCATGCGCAACGCGGCGGCGCGTGTCGGGGCAGCCCGCTTCATCGACCGGCTGCCGCGCGGATACGCCCAGCCGCTGAGCGAGCGCGGCTCCAGTCTCTCCGTCGGCGAGCGCCAGCTCGTTTCGTTTGCGCGCGCGCTGACCTTCGCTCCGCTTATCTTGGTTCTCGACGAAGCCACCAGCTCCGTGGATTCCGAGATCGAGGCCCAGATCCAGCAGGCCATCGAGGAGCTGCTGCACGGGCGAACCTCGCTGGTCATCGCCCATCGCCTGTCGACCGTGCAGAACGCGGATCGCATCATCGTGATGCACCACGGCGAGATCCGCGAGGAGGGCTCGCACGAGGAGCTGCTCGAACGCGGCGGCATCTACGCCCGGCTGCACGAGCTCCAGTTCGAGCGCGCGCCGGTCGGGTGAAAGCGCATCTCGCACATGAACGTGCGCGCACCCTGACGCGTACAGGTTTCAGGAGCGTCCATGCAGATCTCGATCATCGTATTGAACCTGGTCTACGCGATCCTCGGCGTCGTCCTCATGTACGTGAGCTACCGCGTCATCGACCGGCTCACGCCGCAGGTGGATTTCCCCGAGGAGCTGAAGCGCGGCAACATTGCCGTGGCGATCTTCATTGCCGCCCTGTTCCTCGCCATCGCCATCATCATCGGGAACGCGCTCAGCTAGAGTGCTGACCCTGCGGACGTGCGGCCTGGCGTTGCTGACGGTATGCGTGAGCGTGCTGGACGCGTATGCGCAGGAGTCACGACTCCAGGAGCTGGGAAACGCGCTCGAGCGCGCGGTGGAAGCACGCGCAGCCTCGAAGGCGACGGACCGTTTCGACGACACCTTCCGCAAATACTCCAAGCGCTACTTCGGGCCGGGATTCGATTGGAAGCACTTCAAGGCTCAGGCCATGGCGGAAAGCAGCCTGGATCCCGACGCCCAAAGCCCCGTGGGTGCACGCGGCCTGATGCAGCTCATGCCGTCCACCTATCAGATGATCCAGACTCGCCGTCCGGAGCTGGGCTCCATCGATGACCCGGAATGGAACATTGCCGCCGGAATCATGCACGATCGCTACCTCTGGCGCCTGTGGTCACGGGAGGTGGCCGAAGTCGAGCGGCGCTATTTTATGTTCGGGAGCTACAACGCCGGCGAGGGCACGATCACGCGTGCGACCGCAGCCGCGCGCGCGCAGAACCTGGATCATGCGCAGTGGTCCAACATCGAGGCCATCGCACCCAGCGTGCCGCGCTGGCGCTACCGCGAGACCCTGGGCTACGTGCGGCGCATCGACACGTATTACGACCACCTGCGCGCACCGCGCTGAAGTACGCGCGAAGGCGGGAACGGGCCGCTGAAGCGGGGTACTACAGCCTTTAGACCCGGCGCGCTGAGTGTGGGTCGCCGGGGCGAAGTCCAGGTCGGCAGACGCATGGGCTTCCCTGCCGCCTGGCCGATCCAACCAGCGCGAGAATCTGAACATGAACAAGAAAGTCCTGCTCAAGCACGCCAGTGACGAACGCGCGGATTCGCCCATCCCGCCGGCCCCTGCGGCGGATACGACGCCTTCCAACGACGATGTCCTCGACGCCTACTCGCGCGCGGTCATGGGCGCAGCCGAGCGGGTGGGACCCGCCGTCTTGAGCGTCGAGATCCGGCGAGGCACCCGGTCTGCAGCCCGCCGTCGCGGCGAGGAGCGCGCCCAGGGGGCCGGGTCGGGCTTCGTCTTCACACCGGACGGCTTCGCACTCACGAACAGCCACGTGGTTCACGGCGCGCGGCACATCCGGGTCACGCTGCCGGACGGTCGCAGCGCGGGCGCCGACCTCGTGGGCGACGACCCGGATACTGACCTCGCCGTGCTGCGCGTGCACACATCGCCGCTCACCGCGTCCGAGCTGGGCGACTCGCGCGCCCTGCGCGTGGGTCAGCTCGTCGTTGCCATCGGCAACCCGTACGGCTTCCAGAACACGGTCACTGCGGGCGTGGTCAGCGCATTAGGCCGCTCATTGCGCTCCGTGAACGGCCGCCTCGTCGATGATGTGATCCAGACGGATGCGGCGCTCAACCCGGGGAACTCGGGCGGCCCGCTGGTGAACGCGCACGGACAGGTGGTCGGCGTGAACACGGCCGTGATCCTTCCCGCCCAGGGATTGTGCTTCGCGGTGGGGATCAACACGGCGAGGGCCGTCGCGGGCGAGCTGGTGGCGCACGGACGCGTTCGCCGCGCGCGGATCGGAATCTCGGGGCAGAACGTGCCCGTGCCGCCCGCGATAGCCCGCGCGCACGCGCTGGATCAGGCGAACGGCGTGCTGGTGCTGGGCGTAGAGCCCGAGAGCCCGGCCGACCGGGCCAACGTGCTCCCGGGCGACGTCATCGTCGCGCTGGACGAGCGGACCATCGCCGGCGTGGACGACCTGCATCGCGCTCTCATCGCCGACCGCATCGGCCGCCGCACGAGCATCACGGTGCTGCGGGGCCACGATCGCAAGGTTCTGCCCATCACGCCGCTCGAGCCGGGCGAGGTGCGGGAGATCAACCGATGAGCAGGGGCTATAACAACGATCCGCGGCGCTTCGTGCGGATGCGCCGCCTCAAGGAAGGTCCGCTGACGCCGCCACCGCCGCCACGGCAGAAACACAAGGACGGAGGGAGAGTCGGCAAGGCGCCCAAACCAACCGTTTCACGCAGAGTGTTCACCGGCTACGCCGACCCCGGCGCATGAAACGGGAGCGCGTTATTGTTGAGCGTTCTCGGGGCCGGCGCTGAGGTCGGTCTAGCGTATTGGTGCACGCGAGCCCGTCGCGGAGTTTGACCCGGAGCCCTGTGAGCACCCCGGACTGCTGCTTCGAGCGCGACGTGCAGATTTCATTCCCCGGGGCTCCATGCCGGCCTGTTCTGTGGCTCGAACGCGGGAGGTTGGCATGGAAGTGCTGCATGGGCAGTGTGCGGGTCTCGACGTGCACAAAGATACGGTCGTGGCATGTGCACGGTTGGCACGGGGTGCGAAGGTCGAGCGGTACCTGGAGACCTTCGGCACGACCACGCGCGAGCTGGTTCGGTTGGTGGAGTGGCTCACCTCGCACGGGGTGACGCATGTGGCCATGGAGGCCACGGGGGTTTATTGGAAGCCGGTGTGGCATGTGCTGGCCGGTCATTTCCAGCTGGTGTTGGGCAACGCCAAGGAGATCAAGAACGTGCCGGGTCGCAAAACGGACGTGAATGACGCAACCTGGATCGCCGATCTGCTGGCGCACGGGCTCATCCGAGGCAGCTTTGTGCCGCCTGAGCCGATTCAGGAGCTGCGGGACCTGACACGGAGTCGAACGCAGTTGGTTCGGGAGCGCTCGCAGCACGTGCAGCGGATTCAGAAACTGCTCGAGGACGCGAATGTGAAGCTCTCGAGCTTCCTCTCGGACATTCTGGGGCTCAGCGGACGCGCCATTCTGGAGGCGATCATTCGCGGCGAAACCGACCCGACCGTGCTGGCGAAACTTGCCCACGCTCGCGTCAAAGCCAGCCGCGCACAACTCCAGCAGGCACTCGAAGGGCGCGTGCGGGACCACCACCGCTTCATGCTTCGACTGCATCTCAACCAGATCGATACTCTGGATGCTTCGATCGCGCTGGTTGAACGCAAGGTGGAGGAGCTGCTCCTCCCTTTCGGTGATCTCGTGAGACGGCTTCGCACGATTCCGGCCATGGGTGAGGTGGTCGTTGCTGTTCTGCTTGCCGAGGTCGGTCCCGATATGAGTCCCTTCCCTACAGCAGCTCACCTCGTGAGTTGGACCTGCCTGTCGCCGCGTCAGGACGAGAGCGCTGGAAAACGGCGCTCCACCAAAACGCGGAAGGGACAGTGGGCGAAGACCGCACTGGTTCAGGCCGCTTGGGCGGCCGTGCGTTGCAAGGAGCCCAACTACCTGACGGCTCAGTTCCATCGCATCCGCTCCCGGCGCGGAACGAAGAAGGCGATCCTGGCCGTGGCAGCGTCCATGGTTACCGCTGCCTACCACATCATAAGGGACGGCACAGAGTACCAAGACCTTGGCCCCGACTTCTTCCAACGTCACGACAAGAAGAATGCGTTCCGCCTCGTCCAGCGCCTGCGGAACATGGGCTATATCGTGCAACTGCAACCAGCCGCGTAACGCGCGAACGGATTTGTTTCTGTGCAGACGCGGAGGAATGCGGAGAACTGAATTTCTTCGCGTCTCCCACGTATCCGCTGACTACTCTGCGTACTCCGCGACTCCGCGTGAACCGCAGTTTTTCTCAGTTCCAGAGAGCCAAGCGCGTGAAGTAGCCGACGGTGAAGTCCGTGCCGGCCGGCAGATTTTTTCCGGATAGCGGGCGGCGCACCCCGACCTCGACGAGGCCGGGTCCGAGCGGGAGCGCGAGCGTGGGGTTGACACGCAGGATCTCGCGCTCGGCGCCCATCGCGGGTCCGCCCGACGTGCGCGGCGCTTCCCCATAGAT
>JACQVC010000536.1 GCA_016209995.1 Gemmatimonadota bacterium | reverse complement strand
TCGTCCGGGCCGCGTCGGGAGCGTCCGCGTCTACCAGGACGAGATCGGTATGGATGCGCTCGAGGTGGGAGAACAGATCCCGGCGGTCCGCGCAAATGACCACCCGGTGGCCTTCGTGGTTTGCGAACGTCTGAACGAGATCCCGCGTGTGGTCGTCGGGTTTGACGAGCAGCAGAACCGAGACGTCGTCCGACATGCGATCACCGGCTCCCCTCGGCGCCGGCGGCTGCAGCTGGCTCCCGGCGTGCCTCGGCCTGGTCGAGCACTTCGCGCACCGTGCGCGCGATTGAGTCAGGCGTGAACGGTTTCAGCAAGAACGGCACACCTGCGGCCAGGCCCGTCCGCTCGATGAGTTCGTCCTCGGGATACCCGGACATGTACAACACGCGCATCGCCGGGCACCGCGCGGCCAGCACGCGAGCCAGTTCGGCGCCACTCATGTCCGGCATCACCACGTCGGTCAAGAGCAGATCGACATCGGCACCGCGCTGCGCGCAGATGCACGCGGCGTCCTCAGCACTCGACGCGTCCAGGACTTCATACCCGCACCGGCTCAACACCCGGTACGCGAGCTTGCGCACGCTCGCTTCGTCTTCGACCAGGAGGATCGTTTCCCCACCGGACTTCGTCGCGGGAAGTTCCACCGCGGGCGCTTCCAGTTGTGCCGGGGCGGCCACCCTGGGCAGGCAGATCGTGAAAGCTGTGCCGGCGTCCGGCTCGCTGTCCACCCAGATGTATCCGCCGCTCTGCTTGACAATCCCGTACACCGTCGCCAGGCCGAGGCCGGTGCCCTTGCCGGGCTCTTTGGTCGTGAAGAAGGGCTCGAACAGATGCGCCTTGGTTCGGTCGTCCATGCCGCAGCCGGTGTCGGCCACGCGTACCGACGCCCACAGCCCGGCTGGCATCAGCACGGTGTGCCCCGCGTCACCCAGGTACGGCCCCGTCTGTATCGCGAGATGCCCTCCCTGGGGCATGGCATCGCGGGCGTTCACCGCCAGATTCATCAGCACCTGCTCCAACTGCCCGGGATCCACTCTGACCCAGAGCGGGTCATCGGTCTCCGAAGCTGTTGTGAGGTGGATGTCCTCACCGAGCACGCGGCGCAGAAGGCCGCAGGCATCGTCGACGACGGTCCTGAGGTTGCACACCATGGGGTTGAGCATCTGCTTGCGGCTGAATGCCAGGAGCTGGCGCGTCAGATCGGCGGCACGGGTGGCCGCATGGTGGATCTCTTCGAGGTCGGTGCGTGCCTGCCCGCCTGGGAGCTCGCGGTGCAGAATCCCCGTATAGCCGAGGATGGCCGTCAGCAGGTTGTTGAAGTCGTGCGCGATGCCACCGGCCAGACGGCCGACGGCTTCCATTTTTTGGGCCTGGCGCAGCTCGGCGGCCAGACGTCGCTGCTCGGTGATGTTCTCGACGAGCGCCTCGTGGATCCACGCTCCGTCGCCGGGTGCGCTCAGAACGCGAACGCTCAGGCGGACGACGATCGGCTGGCCGTTCTTCCGCCGCCACTCGGCCTCCCGATTCACGATGGCGCCCTTCTTGCGAACGACGGCGAACACCTTCGCAAACTCGGCCTTGTCGAGAAACAAGTCCCGGCCGATATCGATGTTCATCAACGCCTCGGCCGACTCGTAGCCGAGCATCTGCACGAGGGCCGGATTGACCGTCGTCAGCCGCCTGTCGCACGAGCGGCCGATCCCGTAGGGCGCGTGCTCGAACAGGGACCGGTAGCGGGACTCGCTCTCGCGCAACGCCTGCAGCGTGCGAGACCGCTCGATGGCGTACCGGACGGCCCGACCGGTCAGCTCGGCGGTCAGACCATCCTTTTCCAGGTAGTCGGCGGCTCCCAACCGCAGGGCCATGACGTCCAGCTCGTCGGCGCCCTGGGCCGTGAGCAACAACATTGGAACCTCGCAAGCCTCACGGCGCGCCGCCTCGAGCAGCTCGAGGCCAGTGCCCCCACGGCCGAGCCGATAGTCGACGATACAGGCGTCGAACTCGTCACCGAGCAGGCGGTCAAGGCCCGATGCATATGAGTTGGCACAGGCCACCGCGAAGGCCGGACGGCGCAAACCCGCGAGCCACCCGTCGATCAGCCGCAGCCACGTGGGATCGTCGTCGATGACGAGCACGCGCAGACTGGCACCGACGGCCATGGGGGGCTCCGGGTCTCCGGCCAGGGTGGAGAGCTGTGCCACTGGTCCCTCGATTCACAGGTCTATGCGGCCGTGACCGTCCGTTCCTGGCGCCGGAACGCCGCGCGTACGCGAGACAGCAGGATGGCCGGCTCGAAGGGCTTGATCATGTAGTCATCGGCCCCCATCTCGAGCACCCGGTGCTCGACGCCGGGACCGTCCTCGGCCGTCAGGACCATCACGGGCCCGTGTACGCGGCCTGGCCCACGATCTGGGCGACCTCGGCGTCGCGAACCTCGCCCACCATGATCACGTTGGGATCCTGGCGCAAGAGCGACCGGAGCACGGAGGCAAACGTGTTGCCAGCGCGGCCGTTGACGTGGATCTGATTGACGCCCTCCACCCGACGCTTCACCGGATCCTCGACCGACACGATGTTGGTGCGGCCGTTCCGGAGGTGGCTCAGGGCGCTGTAGAGCGCGGTCGTCTTGCCGGAGCCGGTGGGACCCGTCACCAGCACCAGCCCATCGGGGCGGCTGAGCGCCGCGCGCAGGCGCGTCAGGTTGCCAGCGTCATAACCCAGCGATTCGAGCTCCTGCGGCGCCGCCTGCGTGTCGATCACCCGCATGACCACCTTTTCACCGTCCAGCGTGGGCTCGATGTGCACGTCGCTCGCTGCCGCCTCCACCGCTCGCACCAGGATGTGATTGCAGAGGTCGATGATGGGAGACTCGCTCGCCGCCAGGCTGCTGCCCTCGTCGAGAACGTTCACGGTGGCCTCGGATCGGAAGCGCGCCAGCAGCCGGTCCACGTCGGCCATCTTGGGATAGCAGCGATCGAGCGCGTCGGCCAGCTCGGAGGGACGCGCCAGCACGGCCCGCGGCGTCCGGCCCGAGGCGAAGGCCACGTCCCGCTCGGCGTCGGCATCGAAGCGGCTTACCGCGTACGTCAGCAGTCGGTTGTCCTCTTCGAGCGGCACGAGCCTGTGACGGCGGGCCACGCGCTCGGGCACGAGCTTGAGCGCCAGCGACGACGGCGTGCACGCGGCCAGGTCCACCAGCGTCATGCCTGTGGCCTGTGCCAGCGTTTCGTAGCTGTCCCGCTCGGACACCAGTCCCATCTGGACAACGGCGTCGGCCAGAGCGACCCACTGTTGCTCGGCGTGCGAGCGCGCCACCTTCAAGTCGCGCCGAGTCACCAGCGACCCCGACAGGAGCAGCTCGGCGAAGCGCGCCTCTCCACCCCCCCTCGCAATCGTGCGGCACCACCGTGCTCATCTCTCTTCGGATCGATCGCGTCGTCCTGCATGCGATTCACCTGTTCCATGGCGATCCCGACCCTGGGGTCTTCCAGGTCCCCACGCGACCAGCCCCGATGTGTCGAAGGTGCCGAGCGCCTCTCTGAGACGCTCCAACTCGCTGTCGAGGGCAGTCACGATCTGTCCCGCCGTGTGTAGATCCCGCTGCGCGCCCAACCGCTCGAGTGTCGCTGCCGCCCGGTACGCGGGACCGCGTGAAAAGACCGCCACCGCCCCCTTGAGCGAATGGGCCGCCCTCGCGACCCCATCAGCGTCGGCCGCCGCCAGGGCCCCGCGCAGGCTCGCCAGCCGTTTGGGGTAGTCGGCAAGAAACGCCTCCGTGCATGCCTGCAGCACGGAGGCCCGCCCCTGCACGCGGGCGAGGAGGCCTGCCTGGTCGATGATGGCGCCGGCCAACGCCTCGGGGCGCCGCTCGTCGGCGCGTTCTGGAACCGCCGCCTCGGGAGGCTCTGCGGGTCGCCCGGCGGCGGGTCGATTGGCGATCACGCCGTCGATCACCTCGAACAGCTCCACAGGCTCGATCGGCTTGGTGACGTAGCCGTCCATGTCGGCATCGAGGCACCGCTGGCGATCGCCCTGCATGCTCGGCGTGTCGAGCAGCTCCAGCGCCGCGCGTGCGCCGTCGACGGCAAGCGGCCGCATGCCCCAATTCGTGAGGACGTCGCACAGGATCCGCCGATTGGTGGGGTTGTCGTCGACGACGAGCGCCGGCAGCCCGGCCAGTTCGTCGGGACGGGGCACGAGCCGTGTGGCAACCGGTGCGGTGCCGCGCCGGAAGGAGACGGCCACGTGGAAGGTGCTGCCCCGGCCCGGCTCGCTGTCGACCCGGATGCGGCCGCCCATCAGGTTCACGAGCTGCGAGGAGATCGTCAGCCCGACGCCTGTTCCGCCGTAGCGCCGGGTGGTCGAGCCGTCGGCCTGAGTGAAGGCTTCGAAGATCGTCTGCTGCCGCGCCTTCGAGATCCCGATTCCGCTGTCGGAGACACCGATGTGGAGGCCGACACGACCGTCCGGGGCGGCCTCCTCTTCGACGCGCACGAGGATCTCGCCATGCTCGGTGAACTTGACGGCGTTCCCCACCAGGTTGACGAGCACCTGCTGGAGCCGATGTGGGTCGCCCACGAGCCCGTCGGGTACGTCGGCAGCGATCTCGAGCATGAGCTCTAGTCGCTTCTCGTGCGCCCGGACGGCAAGCGGCCGCAGCGCCTCATCGAGTGTGGTGCGCAGGGAGAAGTCCACGGCATCGATGCGCAGCTTGCCCGCCTCGATCTTGGAGAAGTCGAGAATGTCATTGATGAGAATGAGGAGCGAGTCGGCCGACTGCTTGACGGTTTCGAGATAATCGCGCTGCGCCGGGGTGAGGTCGGTACCGAGCGCGAGTTCTGTCATGCCCATGATGCCGTTCATCGGCGTGCGGATCTCGTGGCTCATGTTGGCCAGGAACTCGCTCTTGGCGCGGTTCGCGACCTCGGCGCGGTCCTTTTCGACGGTCAGCTGCTGGTTCAGGGCGACCAGTTCGGCCGTGCGCCGCTTCACTTTCTCCTCGAGACTGTGGCTGTACTGCGAAAGCTGCCGGTCCTGTTCCTGAATCTGCGCCAGCATGTCGTTGAAGTGCGCGACGAGGGCCCCCACCTCGTCGTGGCCGCTCGCGCTGGCCCGCAGGCTGTAGTCGCGCCGCTCGGACACGCACTGCGCCGTCCGGGTCAGGTCCAGAATCGGCGCCGTAATCACCCGCTCGAGGCGGCCCGACAGGAACACGACAAGCCCGATCGCGCCCACCAAAACGCCGGCCAGCGCCACGCCGTACATCAGCGTCGCGGCCTGCACCTCGGTCAGGTCCGACTGCAGGAACAGCGTCCCCACGCGCTGGCCGTCGAGCACGATCCCATCGACGATCGTCAGTCCCTGGTCGTCGAACTCGAGGCCGTCCGGCGGCAGGCCGTCCGGGGCACGCCAGTCGGCCGCGGCCGCGTACTCTGCGAACCAGCCGCCCGCGGCATCATAGACGACGGCGCCGACGAGGGATGGTTTGGCGCGCAGGCTCGCCAGCACTTCGGTCGCCGCGGCCTGATCGGTGAAGAGCAGAGCCGCCGTGCTGTTGGCGCTGACAATGTCGGCCAGCTGCCGGAAACTGTCCGCCACGCCGCGCCTCGCCGCCACGTAGTTGTAGGCGCTCATCATGCCGCCGGCCAGCAGCAGCGCCGAACAGAACGTGGCCATCAGGATGAGCCGAAGCTTGTGCCGAATCGACAGGTCTTTGACGGGGATCATGGGTCCACCTCTTCAGACCTGCCGACGACGGTCTTGGCGAGCGACAGCAGCCTCGAACTGATCCGCAGATTTGCGCGCCTGGCGTTCGCCAGGCTGACGTCGAACGCGATCCGATCGCGATCCTCCCTGAACGCGATGATGCCGCCCCGCCGCACGAAGTCGTGCGAGTCGGAAACCGTCAGCACCGCCGCGCCGCCCAGCGACCGGAGCAGGCCCGGAATGGCCTCGTCTCTGGCCGCTCCGATGAAGAGCAGGTCGAATGGCCCGGTCAGATCCCCGGCCCTGCGCAGTCGCTTCACCACCACCGGACGCCCCGCGATGGTCTGAGCCTCCACGATCTGCGAGAGGTGCTGGCCGATGGCGTCGGCATCGACCACGGCGATGACCAGCGGCACGGACGGCCCGCCGCCCGAGCGGGTCGCAGGCCATTCCACGAAGCGGGCGACCTGGAACAGCATCGCCGCCTTCAGCTGCTCTTTCGTGGCCTCGCCGTAGGCAGCGGCGGCGGCGCCCGCGCCGCGAGCCGACAGGAGCCCGATCAGGCAGAGCGACGCGAGCCACAGTGGCCCCGCCGACATCCACCGGCGGATGCTGCATCGTCTGCGCAGGTGCGGCACGCCTCGGTCGCGCTCGCCAGTCTTACGGGCGGGCTGAAACCCGGCCGAACGAACTCGGTGCGTCACAGCTAAATTCTCGCTGAAACCCGGTCAGGGCCGGTCGCGTGTCAGCACTACCGACAGCAAGTTCCCTGCCAGTCGTCGCGCGCGCTTTCTTGCGGTTTGGCGGGGAATTGTCGGGAGCGTGTGCGGTTTGTGTGCGGGCCTCCTCGACGCGTGTGCGCGAGGCGCACACGGCAGGCCCGAGTCGGGTGGAGGCTACCGGATCCAGCGCCGCAGCACGGTTTCCAGCTGCTCGCGCTTGACCGGTTTGGGAATGTAGTCGTCCATGCCGGCGGCCAGGCACCGCCCCCGATCCTCCTGCATGGCATTGGCGGTCATGGCGACGATCGGCGTGTGCCGCCGGCCGGACGCCTCGAGCCGCCGGATTTCCGCGGTCGCCTGGAATCCGTCGAGTTCGGGCATCTGGCAGTCCATGAACACGATGTCATACGGAAGTCGCTCGAGCGCATCGATGGCTTCCTGCCCGTTGGCGACGACATCGACTCGGCAGCCGATCTTATCGAGCATGAGGACGGCGACCTTCTGGTTGACCTGGTTGTCCTCGGCGAGCAGCACGCGGGTCCGGCCCCGCTCGCTCGCCGGAGCGACATGGTGCTCGGTGACGATCGGAGGCGGTGGCATATCGGCAGGCATGCCGCCGAACGCCAGGACCGACTGCACGCACGCCAGCAACTGCCCCTCTCGAATCGGCTTGATCAGGTAGCCGGCGAAGCCAGCCTGTTGCACCAGCGTCACCTGGCCGATCTGGGTCGTGGAGGTCAGAAGGATCAGCGGGCACGCAGCCAGCGCGGGGTCGGCCTTGACCTGCCGCGCGAATTCCAGGCCATCCATTCCGGGCATACCCAGGTCCGAGAGTACGAGAGCGTACGGTGCCCCCTCGGCGACGGCCGCCCGCAGGCGCTCCAAGGCTTCAGCGCCGCCTTGTGCCAGTTCCACACGCAGCCCGTGGGCGCCGAGCTGCTGGCGCAGCAGCATGCGGTTGGTCGCGTTGTCATCCAGCACGAGCACGCGCAGACCCCGCAGCGCGCTTCGATCGACGGGAGGCGGAATGACAGGAGTCGGCCGCTTCTTGAGGGGAACGCTGAACCAGAACGTGCTGCCTCGGCCCGGTTCGCTCTCGACCCCGATGGCGCCTCCCATCAGTTCCACCAGCTGCTTGGAGATGGCCAGGCCCAGCCCCGTTCCGCCGTGCTGTCTGGTCGTGGAGTGATCCACCTGCGAGAATGGCTTGAACAGCTGTTGCCGCGCGTCGCGGGCGATGCCGATGCCCGTATCCTCCACAGAGAACCGGACCATGGCCACGGTTTCGCTGTCGCTCTGGACGATCACCCGGACGACGACTTCGCCGGCTGCGGTGAACTTCTCGGCATGGCCGCCCAGGTTCGTGAGGACCTGGCGAAGGCGACCCGGGTCGCCGAACACGGTAACGGGCACACCCGGGTCGACGAGCGCCGTCAGTTCGAGGGCCTTCTGGTGGGCGCGGCCGGCCAGCAGCTGCATCGCCTCCTCAATCGTCGAGCGCAGGTCGAAATCGACGGTTTCGATCGAAAACTTTCCCGCCTCGATCTTCGAGAAGTCCAGGACGTCGTTGATGATGTCGAGCAGGGCCTCCCCGGCGCTGCGAATGGTTTCGGCGTAGTCACGCTGATCGGGACCGAGCGTCGTGTCGAGCAGCAGCCCGGTCATGCCGATAACGGCGTTCATCGGCGTCCGGATCTCGTGGCTCATGGTTGCAAGGAACGCGCTCTTGGCACGCGCCGCCGAGAGCGCCTCGTCGCGCGCCCGGGCCAGCTCGGCCTCGGTCTGCTTGCGTTCGGTGATGTCACGCAGCACCAGAATCCCCCGCACGATGTGCCCATGGTCGTCCCGAACGGCCGACGCGTTGAGACTGACGTCTATCTTACTGCCATCCTGACGGCGAAGCTGCAGCTCGACGTCACTCGCGCCGCCCGTCTGGCCGAACGTACGGAGCAGGTGCTTGGCGATCGACAGGCAGTCCGGGTGGTACAGCTCGAGGGCCGGACGCCCGATGATGTTGGCCTTGGACATCCCGAGGGCCTTGGCCAGGGTCTGATTGCAGTCCAGGACGACCCCGGTCCCACTATCGATGGACGCAAACATGTCCGGGGCGAGATCGTAAATGAGCTGGTGCTGCGCTTCCGAAGCCCGCAGCTCCTGCTCGAGACGTTTCTGTTCGCTGATGTCGAGCAGCGTCCCTATGGCGGCCCGCTTCCCCTGGCAGGCGGCCGTGGCCCCGTAGACCTGGATGTGCACGATCTCGCCGTTCTTGCGCTTGCCTCGATAGGTGTACCGCAACACGTCGGTCTCGCCGCTTTCCCGCCGCCGGATGTTGCGTTCGACGAGCGCCAGGTCCTCGTCGTAAATCAGATCGCCGCCCGGCCCCATGGCCATGAGCTCCTCACGGGTGTAGCCGTGCATGTTGGCCATCGTCGGGTTCACGTACACGAACCGGCCGTCCTGGATGATGTAGACGCCGGCCAGGGAGTGCTCGACGAGCAGCTCGTAGATCGAGCTGGCGGCCGGTTCTTGTTCCGCCTGCAGCTCCGTTTCAGAGTTCTTCATGGGTGTTGGGGCTTCCGGCCCTACTCAGGTTCGGATGGCCGCCCGAAGAGTAATTCGGACTTCTGAAGCCCTCAGGCTCTGCCATGACGTGTACTCCCGAGTGCGTTTCCTGCACGCCTACCGTTGCGACCGGCCCGGCTTGTGCACGGCGTATCGGATCATCCCGGAGACCGCTACATGGACTTGCGGGTGTATCGAGCCGATACCATCTCGGGATGTCAGGCAGAGCCTGCGCACAGTTGGGTCAACACGGAGCACAACCATGACGGGGCATCCAGACCGTCCCGCTGACGTGCCGGCGCACCAGGAGATGACGATCGATCACCAAGCGTTGCTCGAGCAGTTCGGAGGCGACGGGGAGATCCTGGTCCAGGTGATCGAGGCGTTCCTGGTCCAGTGCCCGGAACAGCTCGCCGCCGTGGCTCATTCCGTCTCGGCCGGCGACGCGACGGAACTCGCCAAGAGCGCCCACAAGCTCAAGGGCAGCGTGAGCGTGTTTGGCGCCCAGCTCGCGGTCGCGGCTGCCGCGTGTCTGGAGCGCTTGGGGGCCTCGGGCAACCTGGAGCGTGCCGGCGAGACCTATGGGCACCTCAAGGGCGAGGTCGAACGTCTGGGCCAGCAGCTGAAGCAGGTGTTAGCGGACATCGCCGGCTAGCGCGGCTGCCGACCGGCCAAGTCCTCTGCAGGCGCCGCTCCACCCCCACCTTTCTTCTTCACAGGCAGGATGACGCTGCGGCCGCGCCGGCAGGAGCCGCACGGCACGCACGGCGGGGACGACGGTGGCCGCGGGTTCGCCGCGGATGGGTCCTTGCCACCGGCCTGACCATGCTGGGTGAGAGTTTCTCGACTGCCGCCGGACGACGCATCGTGGTGGTCCTCCACGCGGCCCTCGATGCGGCCGGCCGTGTGGAATATGTGCTGACGAGTGGCGTGTTCCTCGACAAGCTGAATCGGCGATTGGCCAGCGCGGCGCTTCCGCCCGGCGTGACCATGGCGCTCGTCGATCGGCGGACCACCCTGGACGGGTATCTGGTCTACGCGGCCCGCGATTCCGCGACAGCCGCCGAACTGGCCAGGCGCAGGCACCTCTCCTCGACGGATCGGCGCCGCACCTTGTCGTTGGTGAAGTGGGCGTTTTCGGCACACCGTGTGTGCGCCGAGGAACGCTGCCGCCCGTCGGAGACGAAAACCGCGCCAAAATTTCGCCAAGGTTGCAT
>JACQVC010000548.1 GCA_016209995.1 Gemmatimonadota bacterium | reverse complement strand
GCGTAGGTCAGCGAAGGGGAGGGGGTGGTATGGGAGCTAACCGCTGAGGTGCGCAGGCTAGAGGACTGTGAGGCGGCGGGAGGAGGGGAGTGGTGCGAGATGATGGCGCCTACTGGGCGCGACGGCAGCGGTCCGTCGCGGGGATTCAGGCTGTCGGATACCGAACGAAGTCGGCCGGGTTCAACCAGTGGATGTACAGGGTGCGCGAGCGCACCGCCGGAGCCGTCATCGCCCGGATCACGCGGGAGCTCGGCGCACGCATCCGCGTGCTGGACGTCGGCGCCGGAACGGGCTTCTACGTGCGTCTCTGGAAGAATCGCCCGGAGCTCGTCCAGCTGGTCGGAATCGATGTATCGCGGGAGGCGGTGGAGAGGCTGCGACACCTGTATCCTGACTGCGGCTTCTTCGTGGCCGAGGTGGGAAGCGGATCCCAGCTTCCCGTCGAAGGCTCCTTCGACGTGGTCCAGTGCATGGATGTTCTCTATCACATTACGGAGGACGGGCGCTTCGAGAGAGCCCTCAAGCAGGTGGCGGAGCGGGTGCGGCCTGGAGGCTTCCTTCTCGTCACGGACAATTTTCCGGCGCGGGATGTGACGACCCGCCCGCACGTTCGACTGCGCTCGCGGGCGACGTACGCTCGGGTGCTCGCCGGCTTCGAGCCGGTGCTTGAGGTCCCCCAGTTCTTGCTCCTCAACGTTCCTTCCGGGGTGGCCGCCCCGTGGCTGCGTTGGCCTCTGGTTCTATTCTGGGAAGTGCTGACGTGGCCCGCGCGCGTGGACCCGCTGGGGACCGCGCTGGGAGCGGCCCTGGCGACCGTGGACCGCGCGCTTTTGCCGCTCGTGGGGAGCAGGACGCCTTCCACGAAGCTCGCGGTGTACCGGCGAGCGGGGGAACGTAAGCTCGACGCATGACGGCTCGGCCGGGCGTTCTGGTGGTCATTGGCACACGACCCGAAGCCATCAAGTTGGCGCCGGTGGTGAGCGCGCTCCGGCGTCGGGACGATCGTCTGACGGTGCGACTGGCCTTGACGGGCCAACACACGTCGCTGGTCGACCAGGTCCTGGAAACCTTCGCTCTACGTCCCGATTACGACCTGGGAATCATGCGGGAGGGGCAGAACCTCTATGATGTGGCGCACGGATGCCTGGACGGGCTGCGGGCCGTGGTCGCTGAGCTCCGGCCGCAGGTGGTCGTCGTGCAGGGCGACACGGCAACCGTCTTCTTCGGTGCGCTGGTCGCATTCTTCGAGGGCATGCGGGTCGGACACGTGGAGGCGGGGCTGCGCAGTGGAAACAAATGGGCGCCGTACCCCGAGGAAATCTTTCGCCGACTCGCGGATGTGATCAGCGACTTCCACTTCGCGCCGACGCGGGAAGCGCGTGACCATCTGCTGCGCGAGGGAACCGATCCTTCGTCCATCTACGTGACGGGCAATACCGTGGTGGACGCGTTGCTCGCGATCGGGGCCGATACCGCTCGGCCAGCCGATGCCGCGCTACGCGGGGCCCTCGACAGTGGCCGCCGTCTCGTGCTGCTCACGGCGCATCGCCGGGAGTCGTTCGGCGCTCCGCTCAAGGAGCTGTTCGCCGCGATACGCGAGCTGGCCGATGCGTTCTCCGATATCGAGATCGTCTACCCGGTGCATCCGAACCCACAGGTGAAGGAGCCGGCCTACCAGCAGCTGTCGGGTCATGCGCGCATTCACCTGACCGAGCCGCTTACTTACAGGGATCTGATGAAGGCGCTCCAGAGCGCGGTGCTGGTGCTGACGGATTCCGGAGGGATCCAGGAGGAGGCGCCGACGTTCGGGACGCCCGTGCTGGTGCTGCGGGCCGTGACGGAGCGCCCGGAGGGCATTCGCGCGGGGGTCGCGCGTCTGGTGGGGACGGATCGAGTGCGCATCCTCGAGCAAGCTGGACGGCTCCTCGGGAACGAGGCGGAGCGGCTGACGATGGCGCGAGCCGCGAATCCCTATGGCGACGGCAGGGCAGGGGAGCGGATCGCTGATGTGCTGGTCTCGGCGCTGTGCGGGGGCCCGCGCCAGTTCCGTGACTGGGAGGGGGTGCCGGGCGGGTGAGGGTGGCCATGCACTGCATTTACTTCCCGCCCGAGGTGGGTGGGCTGGAAAGCCACGTGTATTACTTGTGCCGGGGTCTGGTGGAGCGCGGTCACGCCGTGGACATGGTCACGTCGCGATCGCTTCCCGGCGCAGCCGCGCACGAGGTCAGGGACGGCATCCGGATCTCGCGCACCTGGTTCCCGCTGCGGCGGCCCGCCGGGTGGATCACTTTCTCGCTGGCATCGACACCGGCGTTCCTGAGAGCCGCGCGGGGCGCGGACGTGCTGCACGCACAGACGTTCGCTTCGGTGCCGCCCGTGGCCTGCGCGCGGCGCTTGCGCAAGCGCCCCATGGTCCTGACGCTCCATACCTCACATTTCCTGCGATTGGCCCGCAGGCGCTTGTGGCGTCCTCTGCTGCGTCGTCTGGTGCGTGAGGCGGATCACGTTC
Source organism: Gemmatimonadota bacterium (assembly GCA_016209995.1). Lineage (GTDB taxonomy): Bacteria > Gemmatimonadota > Gemmatimonadetes > Longimicrobiales > Gaopeijiaceae > JACQVC01. Next base: position 5,105 of record JACQVC010000548.1, on the reverse strand, counting down.
TGGCCACGAGCGTCGAGATCGCGGAGGTCGCGGAAGCGTTGGCGCCCGGAGTGAAGGTCGAGCGCATCGTCAATGGCGTGGAGACGTCCATCTTCCGGCGAGTGGAACCGTCGCTGCCACCGGCGAGCGGCCGACGAGTCATCGTTCCGCGGCGCCTGTTCGAAAAGAACGGCGTCGAGTATTTCGTTCGCGCCGTTCCCCTCGTCCTGGAGAGCGAACCCCTGGAGGCCATCATCGTCGGGGATGGCCCCGAGCGTGCCGCGCTCGAGAGGCTGGCCGCCGAGCTGGGCGTGACGGATCGCGTTCACTTCCTGGGCGCGCGCCGCCACGCCGAGATGCCGGGCTTTCTCTGCTCGGCTGAAGTAGCCGTGTTCCCGTCACTGCTGGAGGCCACGTCCGTGGCGGCGCTGGAGGCGATGGCGTGCGAGGTACCGGTCGCCGCGTCTCGAGTGGGCGGGCTACCCGAGATCGTGGACGAGAGCGTCGGCACGCTCTTCGAGCCCGCCGACCCGCGGGACCTGGCGACGAAACTGATCGCGCTCCTGCGGCGCGACCTCCGAGAGGCGGGCAAGCGGGCGCGAGCCAGGGTTGTCGAGCGCTGGAGCAACGCCAGGCTGGCCGAGCGCCACGTGCAGATTTACGCGGACCTCGTCGCGGCCCGCGGGGGGAAAGCCGGTGGCTAAGCATCGAGGCCGCAAGACTGAAGGCGCTGAACGTGCCCCCGGGGCCCCCGCGCAAGGGAACGTTGCGCGGGGTGGGGCTCGCGGGGCCGGCGGTCCAGCACCGGACATCCCTCCTTGGCTAGCACCCTCGGTGTATGCGCTGGTGACCCTGGTGCTCTTCCGAGAATTCGTCTTGTCCAATGGGATGCTGTTCGGCAGCGATACCATGTCCCTCGGATACCCGGCGAGGTGGTTCTACGCTCAGGCCGTAAGAGAGTTGGGCAGCTTCCCGCTCTGGAATCCGTTTATCCTCGGCGGAACTCCATTCATCGAATCGACTATTGGCGGCGACACGTTCTACCCGACCACGCTCCTCGCCTTCGTGCAGGATCTTCATCGCGCGCTCGGTTGGAAGCTCGTCCTGCACGTGTACGTGGCCGGTCTCGTGACCTACGGGTGGATCCGCGCCCTCGGGTTGTCGCGCGGGGCCGCGTTCGTGTCCGGACTCGCGTACCTCCTGGCCCCGTTCATGGTGACGCTTGTGTACCCCGGGCACGATGGAAAGCTGTTCGTGACCGCGCTCGCGCCACTTCTGTTCTGGGTGGCGGAGTGGTCCCTGAAGGGCCGGGGATGGTTGCCCTACGCGACGGTCGGTCTGGTCGTCACTCTCGTGCTCCTCACGCCGCATTATCAGGCCGCGTATTTCCTTTTCGGCGCGGTCGGTGCGTACTACATCTTTCGCACCCTCCAGATCGGTCTCGTGGACAAGGCAAGGCGATTGGCTGCCGGGAAGCTGGCCGCCTTCCTGCTGGCCGCGACGCTGGGCGCCACGGCGGCCGGCATCCAGGTCATTCCTCCTCTCTGGTACGTGGCCAACTACTCGCGGCGCACGGCCACTACAACGGCGACGGATGCGGCGAGCAACCTCGAGTATGCCAGCTCGTGGTCGCTACACCCGGAGGAGATCGCGGGCCTGGTGGTACCGGAATTCGTAGGGAGCAGCGTCGAGACCACGGGGTGGACCAGCTCGACGTATTGGGGGCGCAACGCGTTCAAGCTGAATCACGAATACGCGGGGCTCGTGATTCTTCTGCTGGTTCCCATCGGACTGCTCAGCTCGCGCCGACGAGGACTTCAGTGGTTCTTCGCCGGCCTGGGCGCGACTGCGCTGCTGTACGGTCTGGGGCGTCATACCCCGGTCTGGCGGGCGTTCTACGAGCTGCTCCCCGGCATCAAGCTGTTTCGCGCACCGTCGATGACTGTGTTTGTCTTTGGCCTCGCGGCCGTGAGCGGGGCGGCCTTCGGCGTGGAGCATCTGTTGCAGACGTCGAGCGGCGCGACAGGGGAGGGGGAGGGGAAGGGGAGTGGCGCCCAGCGTTCGATCGGGCGCGTGCTGTGGGGCACGGTCGCAGTCCTGGCCGTTCTGGCCCTGCTGGCGAGCACCGGAGCGCTCACGTCCCTGTGGCTAGCCGTCGTTTACAGGGATATCGGTGCCCCGCAGGCCGATGCGCTCGTGCGAGCACGCTCGTACCTCGTGATGGGATTCTGGGTCGCCACGAGCCTGCTTGCGCTGACGGCCGCCGTCTGGGAAGGCCTGCGAAGGCGGTGGTTCGGCTCGCGGACCGCCGTGGCGTTCCTGGCCATCATCGTGGCGATCGACCTTTTCCGCGTCGATGCGGCCTTCCTACGCGTGGTAGATCCGCAAGCGTACTTCGCACCTGATGAGGCGCTGCGCTTCCTGATGGCGGAGCGCGAGCGGCAGCCGCCCTTCCGTGTTCTTTCGCTGGCCCAGTCGGGCCAGGACGTGCTCCCGGCGCTGCACGGGCTTGAGCTCGCGGCAGGTCACCATCCCAACGACCTCGCCCGATATCGCGAGCTGATCGGCATGGTCGGCAGCGGCCTCCCGGAGCACCTCCTGAGGTCGGAGAAGATCCTGTCCGTCACGAACGTCCGCTATCTGCTGACACCGGTGGAGCTGGCACCCCAGATGGGCCGGGAGCCCGTGGCGCGGGGAGGGCGCTACGCGGCCTTCGAGCTGGCGGGCGGGCAGCCACGGGCTTACCTGGTGGCCGACGCCGTCGTGCTTCCCGACTCCCAGGCCGTGCCCTTCATGATGAGCAGCGCCTTCGATCCGGCCAGCCAGGTGGTGCTGGCAGAGCCGGCGCCGCTAGCGCTGGAGGGAGGTGCGGTGAGTGGCAACGTGACCTGGACCGCGCGGGAGGTCAATCGTCTTGCCCTGCGGGTCGAGACGGACCGGCCGTCCCTGCTGGTTCTGGCGGAGAACTGGTTCCCGGCCTGGCGGGCGACCGTGGATGGCGAGTCGGTTCCGGTGCTGCGGGCCAATCACACGTTCCGCGCCGTTCCGCTTTCGCCAGGTACGCACACGGTCGAGCTGACGTACCGGTCGCGGCTGCTGGCGCGAGCGCTGGCCACGAGCGTGGCAGGGCTGCTGGTTCTGGTCGCGAGCGGCGCCGCCTCGTGGGCTCGTGCCCGGCGGGCAGGGGCGGGGGCGTCATCCGGGTCTCGTGACGCGTAGGGATGATCTCGACCACTAAGCGGTTGCGCCGGGCCGCCGTGTGGGCCGTCCAGATCGCGCTCACGATTGTGATCACTTGGGCGATCCTCGCGCGCATCGATGTTTCCCTCCGCGAGCTGGCCAGCATCGATCCCGCACGCTGGCGGCCATCTCTTCTACCGCTGGCGGCATCCGCGCTCGTGCTTCTGGCTGGCTTCGTGCTCGCAGCCTGGTTCTGGGGACGACTCGCGACCGTGTTTGGCGGCCAGCCGCTGGGCTTTCGGGACGTGAATCGCATCTACTTCCTGGCCAACTTGGGGCGCTACCTCCCAGGCAAGGTCTGGCAGATCGCGGGCCTGGCGTATCTGGCGCGCGAACACGGCGTGCAGCCACTGGCCGCCACGGGTGCGGCTCTGCTGGGGCAGGCGCTCACGCTGGTCGGGGCGCTCCTGATCGGGGCAGGCTGCCTGGCGTGGACAGGCGACTCCGGCTCGCTGCGAGTCCCGGGTTGGGCCCTGCCCCCCCTGGCCATCGGTGCCGCAGTGCTCCTCGTACCGCCACTGTTCCGGCGAATTGTGGTCGCCGTGTTTCGGGCGGCTCGGCAGTCCGCGCCCGACCTCGACGGGATCGACCCGCTGTTTGGAGCCCGCTGGCTCGCCCTGTACAGCCTGGCCTGGATCATCTACGGCATCAGCTTCTGGATCTTCGCTCGAGCCTTCCACGTTTCCGTCGGCCTGGCCGCCAGCGCGGGAGCTTTCGCCGCGGCCTATCTTGTCGGCTACCTCGCCGTGTTCGCTCCCGCGGGCATCGGCGTGAGAGAGGGCATTCTGGCGGCGGCACTCACCCCATACGTAGAGCCCGCAGCCGCTCTCGCCCTGGCGCTGCTGGCACGGGTGTGGACCACCGTGGTGGAGGTCCTGCCTGCGGTTGGCCTTGGCCTATGGGGTGCGAGGGCCGCCGAAGCTGCTTCCGGCTCGCGCGGTGAGGGAAGAACGTGAGGGACGGCGGAGGCGTTCCACCGGATCGGCGAGCGCTCGCGCGCGGCCGCGCGATCGACGTGCTGCCGACCTACAACGAACGAGAGAACCTGCCGCGGATCGTCCCCAGGATCCTCGAACAAAGGCCCAACCTCGACATCCTCGTCGTCGACGACAGCTCACCGGATGGCACCGGCGAGCTCGCGGATCAATTGAGCCGGGACAACCCTCGGGTCCACGTGCTTCACCGGCAGGGGAAGCAGGGCTTGGGCGTGGCGTATCTGGAGGGCTTCCGTTGGGCTCTCGCCCACGACTACGCCCTCGTCCTCCAGATGGACGCCGATTTCTCGCACGATCCTGTACACATACCTCAGTTCCTTGCTGCCGCTGAGGCCTACGATGTGGTGGTCGGCTCCCGTTACGTGCACGGGCGCGTCAGAGTCGTGAATTGGCCGGTGGGAAGACTGCTGCTCAGCTATTTCGGGACCGTCTACGCGCGGGTTATCACCGGGTTGCCCGTCACGGACGCGACCAGCGGCTTCAAGTGCTGGCACCGGCACGTGCTCGAGAGCATCAGGCTCGATGCGGTCGAGTCCAACGGCTACGCCTTCCAGATCGAGACCAGCTTCCGGGCATGGAAACGGGGCTTCACGATCGGAGAGATCCCGATCGTCTTCGTCGAGCGCGATACCGGGCAATCGAAGATGTCGAAGAAGATCGTCCGCGAAGCAGTTTGGAAAGTCTGGAAGCTCCGGCTGCTGGACCTGACCGGACGGCTGCGCTGACCGTGCCCAGCTTCTGACCCGGACTGGGTTCATCGATCTTTGCGGCAGCGAGCGGTGCTGTTCCGGTCCACCGGCTGCGGGCGGCTGCAGCAAAGACCCCCGGAGCGCTGCCCGTCCACTTTACATAATATACATTATACGAAGCTAAGTCCGCCAACTGCACTAT
>JACQVC010000552.1 GCA_016209995.1 Gemmatimonadota bacterium | reverse complement strand
GATCCGCAGTCGGACAAGTTCGAGTTGCGGGAGGACAGCGATGAGTGAGTAGCGCATGAGAGGATGAGAGGTCAGAGGATCAGACCGTTCCTCCCTCGGTGCGTGGGCGTTTGTAGCGGCAGGCGTTCTCTGAACCTCTGAGCCTCTAAGCCTCCAGTGTGGTGGTGGTGGGCGGCGGGTACGCGGGCCTGGAAACATTCGCTAGTATTAAGGTGTGGAGTTCCCGTGCGGTCGTTTTCCCGCAGGGGCGCAGCCAGAGTTACTCTTGACGCTGAGTGAAGTCTGAGTCGAGGTACATACGATGAAAGACGGTTCACGCATTCCCGTGGTGGTGAGCGGCGCGCGCACGCCGATCGGGCGCTATCTGGGCGGCCTCAGTCCCAAGACGGCGCCGGAGCTGGGGGCCGTGGCTGTGTCGGCCGCGGTTGCGCGGGCAGGAATCGACGTCGCCCACATCGATGAAGTGATTCTGGGGAACGTGCTGTCGGCCGGCATCGGTCAGGCACCCGCGCGGCAGGCCGCGGTGGCCGGCGGCGTGCCGGAGACAGTGCCGGCGGTGACGGTGAACAAGGTGTGCGGCTCCGGGCTCAAGGCGGTCATGCTGGCCGCGCAGGCGATCCGCGCGGGGGACGCGCGCGTGGTCGTAGCGGGCGGCTTCGAATCGATGTCCAACGTCCCCTACTACGTGCGCGGCCTGCGCGAGGGCGTGAAGTTCGGCGACCAACCGCTGCAGGACGGTCTGATCTATGATGGACTCTGGTGCGCGTTCGACCAGTGCCACATGGGCGGTCACGCCGAGTATACGGCCGCCAAGGCGGGAATCACGCGGCAGGCGGCGGACGAGTTTGCGCTGCGCTCGCACCAGAAGGCGGTCGCGGCCATGGATGCGTGCCGGTTCAAGGCCGAGATCGCGCCGGTCGAAATCGCGGGCCGCAAGGGGAGCGTCGTCGTGGAGACCGATGAAAGCCCACGACGCGACACCTCGCTGGAGACGCTCGCGCAGCTGCGGCCGGCTTTTCCTGACGATGCGCCGGAGGGAATCAAGGATCTGGTCGTGACGGCGGGAAACGCGCCCGGGTTGAACGACGGGGCCGCGGCTGTGATCGTCACGTCACTCGAGTACGCGCAGGCCCATGGCCTGAACGCGCTGGCGCGCATCAACGCGTACGCGTCCAGCGCGCTGGCGCCTCGCGACCTCTTCTTCGCGCCGGTTCCTGCGGTGCGCAAGCTGTTGGCGCTCGAAGGAAGAACGATCCAGGATTATGGGCTCATCGAGGTGAACGAAGCGTTCGCGGTTCAGGTGCTCGCCGACGGCCGTGAGCTGGGCTGGGATTGGGAACGCGTGAATGTGAACGGCGGCGCGGTCGCGCTCGGTCACCCCATCGGCGCGTCGGGGGCCCGCGTATTGGTCACACTGCTGCACGCGCTGAAGGACAGAGGCGCGGCGACCGGTCTGGCTACGATGTGCCTGGGTGGCGGTGGCGCGGTGGCGATGTCGGTGGAAATGGTTTAGCGGGAGACTTCCCATGCTGCTCGAACAACCAGCGCGAGCTCAGACCTCGTCCTGGGCGACTCGCCCGATCACGGCGCCCCGACCTGTGCACATCGCGATCGCCGTGTCCGCGTTCGTGCTGGCCACGACGTTTGGTGCATACGTGGCGATCCCCCTCCCGTGGACGCCGGTGCCCATCACCTTGCAGCCGTTGTTCGTGCTGCTGGCCGGGGCGTTGCTCGGGCCGCGCACGGGTGCGGCCGCGATGGTCACTTACCTCGGATTGGGCCTCGCTGGGGCGCCGGTCTTCGCCGGCGGCGGAGCCGGAGTGGCGCACGCGCTGGGTCCGACCGGCGGCTATCTGCTGGCCTATCCCCCGGCAGCATTCGTCGTCGGCTGGCTGGCTGGAGGGCGAGACAGTGGAACTGGGCGCCTCGCCGCTGCGCTGGCGGTAGGGCTTGTCGTTATCTACGCGGGCGGGATCGCGCAGCTGGCGGTGTTCACAGGGGAGCCGCTAGACCGTCTGCTGGTGCTCGGCGTGGCGCCCTTCGCGATCGGTGATCTGATCAAGATTCTGGTTGGGCTGGTCATCGCCAGGCGCTTGCGGGCGCGCACCCTGGCGGGGTGAGAGCCCCCGGGCCTCGTCCGGCGGGGTGAATTCTGGATCGCTCGAGGCTTCTCCCCACGGTGAAGGGAGACCCGCGCACCATCTGGCGGCTGGCTCTCTTCGCGGTCCTCTTCGTTGCGCTGTCGGCCGTGTTCATGGGGCTCCTTCGGCCGAGCGACGAGGACATCGCTGTTTCCGGGTTCACCCTCCTTACCGCCGCAGTCCTCGCGGGCTGGGTCATGCTGCGACTCGAGGGCCTGAGTCTGGGAGATCTCGGATTCCGGCTGCACGCGCGTGCCGCCCCCCAGTTCGCCCTTGGCCTCGCCGGCGGCATCTCGCTGGTGATTGCGTGGGCGGCTCTGGCCGCAACGGGGGGAGCCCTTCAGGTGGCGCTGGAGCGGCCCGTGTCGGGAGGCGCCGGTCAGGTAGCGGCTGGCGCGCTGGCCGCGTTGTGGTTGTTCGCTTCGCCTGCGGCCGCGGAGGAAGCCCTCTTTCGCGGTTACCCCTACCAGCTCCTCGTCCGCTCGTTGGGCGCCGTACCGGCCACCGCGTTGGCGGCCGTCGCGTTCGGGTTGATCCACCTGGTAAACCCCAACGCCACCTGGATCGGGGCGCTGAACACCGGCCTCTCCGGGCTCTTGCTCTCCCTGGTGTATCTGCGATCGCGGAGCCTGTGGTCGGCCACGGGATTACACCTGGGGTGGAACTTCGCGATCGCGTTCCTCGTCGATCTCCCCGTGAGCGGGTACGATCTGGTCGACACGCCGTATCTCTCGGTGGCCCTCAGGGGACCGTCCTGGCTGGGAGGCGGGAGCTTTGGTCCGGAGGGCGGGTTGATCGCAACGGTTGTGCTCGTCACGGCGTGCGTGCTGGCTGTGCGTACGCTGCTCGGGCAGGCCCCTCCACACGCCCGAGGTGAGAGCGCGGCGGTCCCCGCGCCTCCTACCAGTACGTGAGCCGTGCGCGCAAGCTGGCGGCTGTGGCTCAGTGCCGGCGTGGCGGCGGGCATACTGGCAGCGCTCACGGCGGCGGCCGTGCCGCTGGTCATGCGGCTCGAGCTACGCGATTCTTCCATGGTGTGGGTTCTGCTTGCGGAGGAGCTCTGGCTTCTGGCCGTGTTCACGGAAGGAGTGGTGGCGGTGTTGCTGGGTGCAGCGGCTTTCGCGGGCTGGTTCTCGGGGCGAGGCGTCCGGGACGCCGCGGACGCGAGTACAGCAGCGCACGGCGGTACTCCGGCGACAACGGATCCCGATCGTGACGCCAGTCCGGCGTGGTGGACCTTCGCGGTAGGGGGCTGGCTCCTGGGGATCTACTTCGTGGGTTGGCTCGTGCAGCGCTGATCGTTAGAGAAGGGAGCTACGGACGTGAGCAGCGGAGAAGTCCGGCGTGTGGCCGTAGTCGGCGCGGGCACGATGGGCAACGGGATCGCCCACGTTTGCAGCCAGCACGGGCTCGACGTCACGCTCATGGACGTGTCCGCGGATCGGCTCGCGGACGCCCTCGCAGTCATGGGCCGGAACATGGACCGCCAGATCCGCAAGGGAAGCCTGCAGGCGGCCGACAAGCAGGCGGCTCTCGGCCGTATCCGGACGTCCATTCAGATCGACTCGGTCGCGGACGCACAGATTGTGATCGAGGCCGCGCCCGAGGACCGAGCGCTCAAGCTCGAGATGTTCGCGCGCCTCGATGCCATTGCGCCCCCCGACTCGATTCTCGCCAGCAACACGTCCTCGATCTCGATCACCGCGATCGCCGGCAGCACGCGGCGCCCCCACAAGGTCATCGGCATGCACTTCATGAACCCGGTGCCCGTCATGGAGCTGGTCGAGGTCGTGCGTGGGCTGGCCACGGATGATGCCACGCGCGACGCCGTGATCGCGCTGGCGCGCCGTCTGGGCAAGACACCCGTCGAGGTCAAGGATTCGCCCGGGTTCGTATCGAACCGCATCCTCGCCCCGCTGATCAACGAGGCCGTCTACTGCCTGATGGAGGGAGTGGCGCAGCCGGAGGCCATCGACACAGTCATGCGCCTGGGCATGAACCACCCGATCGGTCCGCTCGCGCTAGCGGACCTGGTTGGTCTCGATACCTGCCTCGCCATCATGGAGGTCCTGCACAGGGACCTGGGGGACGACAAGTATCGCCCGTGTCCGCTGCTGCGGCAGTATGTGGCTGCCGGCTGGTTGGGTCGCAAGACGGGCCGCGGCTTTTACCGCTACGAGGACTGACGCGAGTGGCTCCGTCCGACACCCTGACCACCGAGCAGCAGCAAATCCGCGAGCTGGCGAGGGAGTTCGCCGTGAACGAGATCCGCCCTTTCACGGCCGAGTGGGACACGCGGCGGGAGTTCGACTCGGCCGTGTTTCGCAAGCTGGCGGAGCTCGGCTTCTTCGGCATGACCATCCCGGAGGAGTACGGGGGGCTGGGGCTCGAGTTCGGCACGTATCTTCTGGCGCTGGAAGAGTTGGCCTGGGGCGATGGCAGCGTCGCTCTCTCGGTGGCCATCCAGAACGGTCCCGCGGCTCATTTCATACTGGCGGTAGGGACCGACGCACAGAGACGGGAATGGCTGCCCCGCCTCGCTAGCGGCGACGTGCTGCTGGCCTTTGCGCTCTCGGAGGAGCAGGCTGGAAGTGACCTGGCCGCGATTCAGACGCGCGCCGAACGTACGGACCGCGGTTGGCGAATTCATGGGCACAAGAAGTGGGTGACGAACGGAGCGAGAGCCGGTGTCACGGTCGTGTTCGCGCGCACCGGTGAAGCGAGCCGGCACGGTGGGATCAGCGCGTTCTTGGTGGACCCGGGTGCGCCGGGGTACCGCGCAGGGCAGCGCGAGCGCACGCTCGGCCTGCGGGCGTCCGAGACTGTCGCGGTCGAGCTGGACGGCGTAGAGGTGACCGAGGACCGTCTCCTGGGACGCCCCGGGGCCGGTTTCTACTACGCGCTGCGCGCCCTGGATGTCGGCCGAGTCGGAATCGCGACTCAAGCCGTCGGCATCGCACAGGCCGCGTTCGATCATGCTCGCGAGTACGCGCGCGGGCGCGAGCAGTTCGGTCAGACCATCGCCAGCTTCGAGGGCATCCAGTTCAAGCTGGCCGACATGGCGCTCCGCATCGCGAGCGGCCGGGCGCTCGCCCACGAAGCCGCCCGCTGGGTCCACCGCGAGCACACGAACGCCTGGGATCCCGACGCCGGCAACGGGACATCGCGCGGCCCGTCGTCCCTCACGACTGCGGCCGCGATCGCGAAGCTGGCGGCGAGCGAAGCGGCCATGTGGGTCACCACCAACGCGGTGCAGATCTTCGGCGGCTACGGATACATGCGCGACTACCCGGTCGAGAAGCTGATGCGCGACGCCAAGGGCACCGAGATCTACGAGGGAACCAGCGAGGTGCTGCGGCTGGTAATTGCCAGGGAAGCCTTGAGAAGCGGGTTCGCGGGTTAGCGGGCTCGCGCCTCCCCGTCCCATCCCCACATTCTCCCGCCCACAGGGTCGGCCAACCATCCGGCTATGACACCTACCGAAACCCGCGCGCTCGCGGTGGCAGCGGTCGTCCTCGTGATCGCGGGCACCGCGCGGACGGTCACGTTGGGGCGCCGGGCGGACCCCGTGTTCCCGCCTGACTCGTCGGGCGGCGTCGCCCGCGTGCTCCTGGAGAGCCGGCGGCAGGCGGCGACGAAGGCGCGCCGCGAGACCCCGCTGGGCCCGGGCGAACGCATTGATCCCAACCGCGCGCCGGCCGACGAGCTGGATCGCATCCCCGGCGTCGGGCCCGCTCTGGCGCGAGCGATCGTCGAGGAGCGCAGTCGCGTCGGGCCCTTCCAGCGCGTCGAAGATCTCGACCGCGTCCCCGGCGTCGGACCCGCCAGCCTCGCCCGCCTGACTCCCTACCTCGAGGTCAACGGTCGCGCCGGCGCGACAACCAGCTCGCGCCAAACAGGACGGCAACGCGCCTCGCCGAATCTGGCCGCTTCCCCGAGGCCGAACACCGGCCCCCTCGACCTCAATCGTGCCTCCGCCGACGAGTTGTCCCGACTTCCCGGGATCGGCCCGACGCTGGCAGCGCGCATCGTTGAAGCTCGCAAGCGGCGGGGTGCCTTTCGCAGCGTCGACGATCTGCTAGACGTTCCGGGCATTGGGCCCGCCACGCTCGCGCGCGTGCGAAGTGGCGTCGTCGTAAGGCGTTGAGCCGAATGTGGCATCCTCCTTGACCGCACGGTCGCGTCTGGCCTACCTTTCTTAAGCTAGGCTTGTGAAGGGAGCTATCTGCTCCGGCATGCCGGCACCCCTAACTCGTCTGTGAACAACACGACATGGCGACGACCGTAGGACAAGATCGCCTCGGTGACCTCTTTGTACGAGAGGGCTTGATCACCGAGGAGCAGCTCGAAAAGGCCTTGCAGGATGCCAAGGCCAGTAATACCCGTATCGGCTTTTCCCTCGTAAAGCTGGGCTTCATCGCGGAAGACGAGCTGACGCGCATGCTGGCGCGCCAGTATCGCGTCCCCGCGGTCGACCTGGACAAGGTCAACCTCGACGAGAAGATCCTCAAGCTCGTCCCGACCGACGTGGCCATGAAGCACCTCGTTCTCCCGCTCCGCCGCGTAGGCCGAACCCTCACCGTGGCGATGGCCAACCCCACGGACCTGGGCGCCATCGACGACCTCAAGTTCATCACCCGCTACGACGTCGAGCCCGTCGTCGTGGGCGAGTACACTCTCCGCCGTCATCTCGAGAAGTACTACAACACGCAAGACGAGAAGATGAAGGAGATCCTCAGCGAGCTGGGCTCTGAGGATATCGAGGTTCTCGAAGAGCAGGACGAGGACGTCAACGTCCTCGCCCTGCAAGAGCAGACGGAGCAGGCGCCGGTCGTCAAGTTCGTCAACGGGCTGCTGGTGGATGCGGTTACAAAGGGTGCGTCCGACATCCACATCGAGCCGTATGAGAAGGAAATCCGCGTCCGCTACCGCATCGACGGGTCACTGAAGGAAGTCATGAAGCCACCCCTCAAGATGAAGGCGGCCCTGACCTCACGCCTGAAGATTCTCTCCGACCTCAATATTGCCGAGCGCAGAGTTCCGCAGGACGGGCGCATCAAGCTGAAGATGAAGAGCAAGGTCGTCGACTTCCGCGTCTCGACCCTGCCCGTGATCTTCGGCGAAAAGATCGTGATGCGAATCCTCGACAAGGGCAACCTCACGCTCGACCTGGAGAAGTTCGGGTTCGAGCCGAAGGCCCAAGAGGATTTCATGGCCGCGATCATGAACCCGTACGGGATGGTCCTCGTGTCCGGACGCACGCGTTCTCGGAAGACCACGACCCTCTACTCCGCGCTCTCGAAGATCAACACCGAGGACGTCAACATCATGTCGGCGGAGGACCCGGTCGAGTTCAATCTGTACGGT
>JACQVC010000530.1 GCA_016209995.1 Gemmatimonadota bacterium | reverse complement strand
TGCTCGCGGGCCTGGCGATCGGCGACTCCTGGCGCGGCTTCACGCAGCTCTCCTTCACGATCCTCGTCCCGGCCATGCTTCTGGCCGTGCCGATCTTCAACACGACGTTCGTCACGGTCACGCGCAAACTGGCCGGTGTGCCGTTGGTCAGCGGCAAGGCGGACCACATCAACTACCGGCTCCTGGCCCACGGACTTTCGAGCGGCCGCACGCTGCTGGCGGCGTACGCATTCTCGGCCGCGACCGGCGGATTCGCGCTCCTGGCGATGAGGATCGCGCCGCTGCCGTACTTCGTCGCCCTGGCCATGGTAATCGTGGCCATCGTGTACCTGGGCGTGTTCCTCTACGAGGGACGGGTGCAGGGGTTCTACGAGCAGTTTGCCGTGGAGCGCTCGGGGGAGGGTTGGGAACAGTCGCCGTGGTTCGGCTGGGTGGTCCGCTTCCTGGCGATGGTCGGCGATGTCTTCCTGGTGTTCGCCTCGCTCTACGTCGCGTTCCTGCTACGCTTCGATGGCGAGATCCCCGCGGACCAGCTGACGAACCTTGCGCGTGTGCTTCCGTATCTGATCGTGCTGCGCGTGGGGATGGCGCTGGCGATGGGCGTGTACGAGACGCAGTGGCGCCTGGGCCTCGCCCGCGACGTGGTGCGGCTGGTCGGCGCGGTGGCGGCCGGCAGCGTGCTCTTCGCGGCCTTGCTGTTCATCATGCGGCCGCCCTCGTTTCCGCGTGCGGTGATCACGATCGAGGGGATCCTTTCGCTGATCTTCTTCGCGTTCACGCGGCTGGGCGTGAGGGCGCTGGGAGAAGTGGCGTCATCGGAGCGCGGCTCGCGCGTGGGCAAACGGACCGTGATCGCCGGCCCGCAGGAAGTGGCGCTCGTCGTGTACCGCGCGTTGCGCAGCCGCGCGGAAGCTGCGTACAACGTGATCGGCTTCGCCGACGACGATCCCTTGGCGCAGCGCAGCCTGGTGGGCGGTGTCCGCGTACTGGGTCCGGTATCGGCGCTGCCTCATTTGGCGCGAACGCACGGAGTGGAACACGTCATCCTGTGCGTGGCCACTCGTCCGCGAGAGGAGGTCGAGGCGGTGGTGCGCGGTTCCCTCGAGGCGGGCCTGTCCGTCGAGGTCGCGCGGCTCGACATCAAGGGAGCGGAGGCATGGCTGGCCGAACGAGGGCCCGTGACCCTGCGGCTCGAGGCTGGGTGACGTCAGCTCCTACCTCGCTGCGCGACGCGGGAATCCTGGGCGGCGGGACGGTCGTCGCGGCGGCGTTCGGTCTCCTGTTCCAGTCCCTGATCAGCTACTACTTCGGCGCGGGAGCGGAGACCGACGCCTACTTCATGAGCCTGGTCATCTTCACGTTTTTCTCGAAGCTGGCCATGCTCACGCAGCTCAAGTCGGTAGCGCTCCCCATCTATCGTCAGCGTCGCGATGCGGACGCAGCCGGCGCTCGGATCTTCGCCAACCGGCTGCTGCTCACGTTCACGGCCACCGTGGCGGCGTTGACGCTGCTGCTGCTCGTGGTCGCCCCGGTTGTCATCGATCTGCTGGCGCCGGGGTACACGGGTCGCACCCGCGACCTGACGATCACGCTTTTCCGTATCCGGCTGCCGGCCCTGATCGCGCTGGCCGCGACCACTGTGGTGCTCGTCGCGCTGGAGTCGGCGCGACGCTTCGACGTCAGCGTGTCGGTGCAGAAGGTCGTGCCCGCGATCGTTGGAGTGGTCCTTCTCGTCGTTGTCGCGGACCGCTTCGGGATCGTGGCTCTGGCCTGGATCGGTCTGACCGGTACGATCCTGGGCGGCGCCGTAGCGTGCCTCGCGGAACGTCGGCTCATCGGCTGGGAGGGGATCCGTCCCCTCCGGGGAGACGCGGATGTGCGGACCGTAGCTCGGTCGTGGCTGCGGTTCGGCGGGAGCAATCTCGCCATGTTCGTGGGTGAATGGGTGTTCCGGGTGGCCGCGTCGCTCCTGCCCGTCGGGCTGTTCTCCGGCGTGCTGTACGGGCGGATGGTGCACGACCTGCTCCACGGTGCGATCAACGACTCGGCGACGACCGTGGCGCTCCCCCGCTTCGCCGGCGTCGCCGCAACCTCGTCGGCAGGTCCGCGCTCCGCGCCGGCTGCCGATCCACTCGGGCGCGCGCTGCTCGAGAGCCTCCGGTCGCTGGCGGTGATTTCGCTGCCCGTGGCTCTGTTCGCGATCGTCGGGGCGCCGCGCATCGTGGCCCTGCTTTTCGGACACGGCCGGTTCCTGGAGGATGGGATGGTCGAGCCGGCTTCCATAGCGCTGGCGCTGTTCTCGACCGGCTTCTTCATTCAAGGACTCAACCAGCTGGCCTTCTCGGCGGCGTTCGCCGCCGGGCTGAGCGCGCTGGTGAACCGGGTGCAGCTCATCGGACACCTGTTTCGAGCCGTGATCCTCGTGCCGATGGTCATGGGCTTCTCGTACGTGGGGCTCGTAGCCGCCCAGGTGTTGATGAACGGCCTGGTGGCCGTGCTCATATCGGCGATGGCGCCCGCGGCTTGGGGGCTGGGTGAATTCTGGAAGCGTGCGCGCTTCGCCCGCGGCTTCTCCGCAAAGCTGGTGATCATGTCGGGCGCGCAGGTAGCGGCGTTCGCCCTCGTAGAGCCGCTGCTGAGTGAGCCGTTGGCCGGGGGCGTGGTCGGCCGAGGCACGAACCTGCTGGCGCTGGGTCTGGTCTGGCTGGCGCCGTACCTTGCCCTGGGCTGGGTGCTCGGAGTGGCGGAGGTCCGTCAGGTCGTGCGCCACTGGGTGGGTTGAGCGAAACTTCGCCCGGGAGCGCGGACGGCCGAGGAATCGCGATGGCTCTCTATCTGGTAACCGGCGGCGCCGGCTTCATCGGCTCGAACCTCGTCGAGCACCTCGTGGGCGCGGGCGAGCGCGTCCGCGTGCTGGACGACTTCTCGACCGGCCGGCGCGGCAACCTCACCGGGTTGCTCGACCGCATTGAGCTCGTCGAAGGGTCCGTCACCGATCCGGAGACGTGCCGCCGAGCCTGCGACGGCGTCGACTTCGTGCTGCACCAGGCGGCGCTGGCGAGCGTGGCTCGCAGCCTGGCGGAGCCGGCCAGGGTCCATGGCGTAAACGCCACGGGAACCCTGAACATGGTGCTCGCCGCGCGGGACGCGAAGGTACGGCGCTTCGTCTATGCGAGCTCGAGCTCGGCTTACGGAAATACGCCGGAGCTGCCCAAGCGGGAAGAGATGGCGCCCCTTCCCCGTTCGCCCTACGCAGCCGCGAAGCTGGCCGGCGAGCACTACTGCCGCGCGGCACCTCACTCGTACGGCCTCGAAGCCATCTCGTTGCGCTACTTCAACGTGTTCGGACCGCGCCAGGATCCAACCTCCCTGTACGCCGCCGTGATCCCGATCTTCATCCGCGCGGCTCTGGAGGGCGGGACGCCGACGATTGACGGCGATGG
>JACQVC010000544.1 GCA_016209995.1 Gemmatimonadota bacterium | reverse complement strand
GCATCCACGACAGCTACCGCGTCACGGCGACGTTGATGGCGATCGACCCCAACAACGTGCGGCTGGAGGAGCGGATCGCGGCCGGGCTGACGAGCATCAACGGCGTGAGCATCGTCCCACCGATCACGACCATCGAGAACGGTCGCAAGATGCAGGAGATCAAGACGCTCGCCACTGTTCAGGCTATCCAAAACGCCATCCGCAAGCGAGCCAGCGATCGGTAGGGGCGCGGGCGCAGTAGGGTGAACACTTCCCCTTCACTGCGTGTCTCATTAGCGTCAAAGGCACGATTCCGCTCGGACACTCCGACCCACAAACCGCGAGGCCGCGCCGGCACCGCCGCGGGTAGCGCAGGTGGCGAGTACCGACGAGTTCTCTCAGCGCGGTTTCGTGCTACGTCTGTTCCCGGTACGAAGAGCCAAAGCGAGGACATCCGGACTTGCTCGCAATCAGGCGGATACCGCCACAAAGCGGCGTGCAGTTCGTGCGAGTCCTCGCCGCGCTGCTGCTTCTCGCCACATCTGCGCAGGCCCAGGAGACGTCAGCGAGCAACAGTGACGCGCTGCCGCCCAGCGACCGTCCCGCCCCGGTGACGCGGTCGGCCGTCCGGACCGGCGACGTGCGCATCGACGGCACGATCGACGAGCCGGCCTGGCACGTGGCCCCGGTCGCGTCCGGCTTCGTGCAGAGCGAGCCCGTCGAGGATGTAGCGGCCTCGCGCGACACCGAGGTGAGGATGCTCACCGACGACGAGGCGATCTACGTGGCCGCGCGCATGTGGGACGAGCCCGAGTCGATCCAGAGACAGCTTGTGCGCCGGGACGAACGCGGGCCCTTCATGGATTGGTTCGGCGTCTCGCTCGACCCCCACCACGACCAGCGGACCGGCTACGCATTCCGCGTCAACGCGGCGGGCGTGCAGCAGGACATCTACATGTACAACGACTCCGGCGAGGACATGGCCTGGAACGCGGTCTGGGAATCGGCCGTGGCGACGGACTCGCTGGGGTGGACGGTCGAGATCCGGATTCCGTTCTCTCAGATCCGCTTCGAATCCGGCGAAGCGCCCCAATCATGGGGCGTGAACTTTCACCGCAGGCGTGTAGCCACGGCGGAGCTCAGCCACTTCTCCCTCGAGAGCCGGAGGCGCAGCGGGCGAGTGAGCCAGTTCGGCATGCTCGAGAACGTGACGGTCCCGTCCTCCGTCCATCGCGTCGAGGCGCGCCCGTACGTCGTGAGCAGCTTCCACCAGGGTCCGGCCGAGGCGGGAGATCCCTTCTTCGACGGCAGCGCCCTGGGCGGTCGCGTCGGCTCGGACTTCCGGCTCGGGCTAGGCACCTCGTTCACGCTCGACGGAACCGTGAACCCGGACTTCGGGCAGGTCGAAGCGGACCCCGCGGTCATCAACCTGACGGCGTTCGAGACCTTCTTCGACGAGCGCCGGCCCTTCTTCGTCGAGGACGCCCAGATCTTCGACTTCTCGCTGTCGGGCGGGCAGAACCAGCTCTTTTACACCCGGCGCATCGGGCGCTCTCCCCAAGGAGACGCGCCGGCCGGCGCCGACTTCGTGGACTTGCCGGATGCGACGACGATCCTCGGCGCGGCGAAGCTCACGGGCCGGACCTCGACCGGCCTGTCGATCGGCGCCCTCGCCGCCGTAACCGACGCAGAGCAAGGCGACGCGTTCTTCCTGGACGAGGGTCGCTCGGTGACGTTCCGCGCCGAGCCTCGCACGCAATATGGCGTCGTGACGGCGTATCAGGACCTGAATGGCGGGGCATCGCAAGTGGGCGCCCTTGCCACGGTGCTCCAACGCGACTTGCCGGCCGACGGCGACCTCGATTTTCTGCCGGACCAGGCTTACAGCGCCGGTGTGCGGTTCGAGCACCAGTGGAGCGAGCGTACCTGGCGGCTGCACGGGTTTCTGGCTGGTAGCCAAGTCCAGGGAAACCCCGAAGCGCTGGTCGCGATCCAGAGAGCCAGCAACCACTACTTCCAGCGCCCCGACGCCACTCGTGCCCACGTGGATTCCTCGGCCACCTCGCTCGGCGGTGTAGAATGGCGGCTGCAGCTCGAGCGGCAGAACACGGAGCACTGGATCGGAGCCATCTGGTTGGCCGAAGTGACCCGCGGCTTCGAGATCAACGACCTCGGGTTCAGTGGGACCCGCGAGCGACTCGACGGAGGATTCCGCGCGGAGTACCGGGAGATCCAGCCGGGCAGAATCTTCCGGGACTATAGCTTCAGCTTCAACACGTTTTACAACTTCAGTCACGAAGCGCTGGACGATGTGGGCTCGTGGCGCTCGTGGCGGCGCGCCTACGTCGCCGGGACCTTCAACCTCGGGTCGCGATTCACGTTGCTGAACTACAACGGCGGGGACGTGAACCTATCGTGGC
Organism: Gemmatimonadota bacterium; assembly: GCA_016209995.1. Lineage (GTDB taxonomy): Bacteria > Gemmatimonadota > Gemmatimonadetes > Longimicrobiales > Gaopeijiaceae > JACQVC01. The sequence goes on along the minus strand of JACQVC010000544.1, from coordinate 1,573 downwards.
AGCCGGATCTTTACAGTCGAAGCGCTACCCGTGGAGGTCCCGTCATGATCCAGCCGGGGAGCCTGGGTATCCGGATGGGCCTGCATTCGGATCGCCGTCGCCCTACGAGTTTCAACGTCGGCTTCAACGTTTCGCGCAGCTCTCGCGACAGCGGGAACGAGGTTTCTGTCAACGCCGGCGTAAATCTGCGGCCCTCCTCCCAGCTCCAGCTCCAGATCCAGCCGCGCTTCAGCGTCGAGTCTGACGGCAGCCAGTACGTCACGTCCACGGCCACGCTCCCGTATCAGCCCACGTTCGGCCGGCGTTACTTCTTCGGAGACCTCGAGCGAAAGACGCTCTCGCTGGAGACCCGGCTCAACTACACGGTCTCCCCTACCCTTTCGTTCCAGCTCTACGCTCAGCCGCTCCTGGCCTCGGGCGACTACGTTCGTTACAAGCAGCTCGCCGCCGCCGGCACGTACGAGTTCCGGAGTTTCGAGGAAGGACGCGGGGTGAACGACGGAGGATCCGTGGTCTGCGCCGGAGGGACCATCTGCCGGGACGCGCAGGGAACGCAGCGCGTCGACCTCGATGGTGATGGACAGCCCGACTACACCTTCCGCGACCAGGACTTCAACGTGCGCTCGCTCGTCGGCAACGCCGTGCTGCGGTGGGAATACCGGCCCGGGTCCACGATCTTCCTCGTGTGGCAGCGCCGGCAGCAGGGGAACGCGAGCGCGGGGGACTTCGACTTCGGGCGAGACCTCGATGCTCTCTGGGCTGCTCCGGCCGACAATCGCTTCATCATCAAGGTGAACTACTGGCTGGGATTGTAGCTCCCCGTCAGTCGCTTGAACTCCACCATGTCGCTCATCTTCGCAAACGCCTGATCCCTCGCCGCGTCCTCCTTCAACCTTGGCTGCATGTCGATCGCGTTCTCCAGCGATTCGAGCGCGTTCAGATACTCGCCGGCTTGAGCATAGCGCTGCGCCAGCGTGTACCGTATGCCGTCGTTGTTGGGGTGCATCGCGACGGCCTTCTTCTGTTCGGCGATCGCTTCGGCCAGCTTTCCGGCCTGCGCCAGCTCCGCGGAGCGCTGCGTGTGGCGGCTGCTCAGCCGCACATTCATGACCCGGCGCAGCTCCTTGAAGGGATTGACCGCGTCGTCCACGCGGATGTCCCAGACGCGCTCGTTCGTTTCGTTAGGGTAGTCCGTGAACGGCCGCACGATCAGAATCCCGGCGGACTGCATCCCGCGGATGTCGCCACCCTCGGACTGTCCCGCCTCGAGCGCGGCCATCAGGCGCTCGACCATCTCACCCTCGGCATTCTGGTAGGCGCGGACCATGGCCTTGACCACCTCTTCGCTGGCGAGCGTGTTGCCCTGCGCCGAGATGTTCGGCGCCAGCGCATGGCCGGCCCAGGCGCCCCAATGGGCACGGTCGCCGGCATCCGTGTTGCGGCTGATGATCGACTTACCCGTATACACGGCAACCTGCCCCCTTGCGTCCATGACAGCGACCTGGCGGCGGTCGCGCAGGGCATCCTCGTCCGTGATGCGCTTCACGACCTCTTCGGGACTCAGCCCCTGTTC
>JACQVC010000531.1 GCA_016209995.1 Gemmatimonadota bacterium | reverse complement strand
TCGTATAACTGGCCGGGCAACGTGCGCGAGCTGGAGAACGTGGTCGAGCGGGCGCTGGTGCTGGCGGACGGGAACGAGATTGACGAGTCCGACCTCCCCTTCCTGCCGAGCTCCGATTTCGCGTCCCCAGCGGTAGTCGCCAACTCCGCGGTGGGGGGAGGGCTGGATCTGAATGCCGCGATGGAGGGCCTCGAGGAGCGGATGCTGCGCAGCGCGCTGGAGCAGGCGAGGGGCGTGAAAGCGGAAGCGGCGCGACTGCTGGGCATCAAGCCGAGCGCCCTTTACTACAAGCTCGAGAAGTACGGGATTGAGGCGTGAGCCTTCGTATGCCAGTTGGGGGAGCCGAGCTCCGGAGCCGCCTGCGGGCGGGTGCGCGCCCGTGTTGGCCTGCTCGACTCGGGGGCTGGCTCGTGGCCGCGGTGGTCGTGGTATGCGCGGGGGTCGTAGCGCCGGCCAGTGCTCGCGCACAGGATGCTGTGCTGGCTCAGGAGCTGGAGTACCGTGCGGCCCGCACGGACCACGAAGCAGCGCTGGCCGCCCTCGAGGCGGCTCAGGCCCGCGCGGAGCGAGCGACAGTCGAGATCGATGAGGCGCGCACGTCCGGCGACGACAACCGGCTACAGCGGGCGTACGCACAGGCCCAGGCGCGCTGGACCGAGGTCACGACGCAGGATCGTCGGGCAGCCGAGACGTCGCAGCGGCTCCTGCGTGCGCGTCGTGCCTTGCAGGCGGCGCTCGAGGAGACGCTCGAGGCGCTGACGAACCAAGCTCGGACGCCATCCGGTGTCCGCGAGCGGGCCGAGCTCGCGGCTCTGATTCGGGACCGGTACAACCGGCTGCGAGAGATCGAGGCGGAGCTGGCCGAGTCGGATCGTGAGACGTTCCGCTTCGTCGCGGTGCCGGAGATCAAGGTCGACCCGCGGGACGGGCCCACGGAGCTGAGGGCCAAGGCGGAGCTACTGGCTCGGCGCGCGGCGCAGGCCGACTCGGCGATCGCGGCGATCGACCGCGAGCTCGGCGAGCTGGCGCGGCGGCAGCGGCAGGAGCAGGCGATCCGTAACTTCATGGCGGGAATCGAGCGGTTCGACGAGGGCGTGCTGCCGCTCGGGAGTCCGGGGCGCGACGCCACTCAGCGCGCGGATCGTGGGACCACGCAGGGTCCGGATGCGCCCGCGCGCGCGGAAGCAGGCGACAGCGTGAGCGTGCAGCCGGCCGTGAGCAGCGCGGAGCGGATCAGCCAATTGCGGGCGTTGCGCAGTCGAGTCGAGCAGTATCGCGAGGAAGTGCTGACCCGCGCGGAAGACTTCAGGCGCAGGGCGGGCGGGAGGAGAGGGGAATGAGGCGAAGGGTCTGGCGCTCACTCGCGCGTGCGGGAGCGGTTGCGGCGCTGCTGTGCTCGAGCGCGCAGCACGCGGAGGCGCAAGCGGTGGTCCGCGACCTGGTGCTCACGGGCGGCTTCTCCGTCGAGAGCTATCAGGGGCGGTTGCCGGCGGTGACGGTCCCGATCGTGGACTCGACGGACCGTGCCGGCGCCGCGATCGGTCAGGTCGGCGGCAGTGGTAGCATCGTGATCCATGCAACGCCCGAGAGCGAGCTCACGTTCTTTGCGGACGCGGGACTGCGCCAGTTTGCCGCTCAGGGTTTCCAGCTGGCGGACTACGCCCCGCGCGAGCTGGTAGGGACATCCCAGCTCGGTTACGCGCGTCAGCTGAGCGGGATCGGGGCCGTGGATGTCACGGCGCGGTTCCGCGGCCGGCGAGTCGAAGATCGGCCGCCGATGCCTCTCTTCATCGAGCCGGGGTACGGAAGTGCCCGCGGGTCTGCCCGGGTCCGGTTTCTTCCGGTGAGCGCCGTACGCTTCGACGCCGCGCTCGTGGGCGAGGTGGTGAACTACTCGCCGCCGGGCGTGGCGCCGCATCTGGATCTGCTCGATCGCCGGCTGCTGAGCGCGGAGGCCGGCGCGGAGTGGGGTGGGGAGGGGTACTCGCTTCGCTTCTACAGCGGCTATTCCAGCAGCAGCTACACGCGACAGAGCAGCTTCGACCCGCAAGATCCCTACCGTCACGATCAAGCCGTGCGCGTGGGCGCCGGCGTACGGACGCAGTCCATGCCGTTCCTGGCGTCGCTGGGAATCGAGGGTGCGCTCAATCGCTCGAACTCGCGGCGACCCGAGTACAATGCCGTGATCGCCACGACGCTCGTCTCTGCACCGCTGCCCATGGAGTTCAACGTCGAGTTTCTGGCCGTGCTCACTGCGAAGAGCTACTTGCAGCAGACGCCGTTCGCTCGGCTCGTACCCGGCGAAGAGGCTGACAACGCCTCGTTGGTGTTCCTATCGCTCTCACGGCCGCTCAACGCGGAGCTGAGCGCGGCGGTTCGCGTCGGGTGGACTCGCGCCGAGACCGAGATCGGCAACGCTTACTTCCAACGCTACGGTGCCACCGTATTCCTCCATTACCGTCCCGGTCTATAGAATCTAGAACAGACCGCGAGCAGTCGTCCGAGAGATGGGAAGACTGGAACAGCTCTACCAGCGCGGCAGCTACGAATGCCCGAGGAACGACTGCGACGGCGAGATGGAGCGCCAGGCGCAGTGGTCCCATGACGTTCGCCGGACCGCGCACGCCGTGTTTCGCTGCTCGGAGTGCCGCTACGAGGAAGAGCTCGTGGTTGCGCATTACGCGGACGAGCAGGAGGTAGCCCTGCACGCCCAGCACCCCACCCTGACGGGACGGGCCAGGTGTCCGCGCTGCGGCGAGTCGATGTCGCCGAGGGCGCTGGTCACGTCGGATTCGGCGGGCGTGCGCTTCGTGTGCCAGCGCTGCGGCGGCGCGCGTGACGTCGTGCGGCTGCCCGAGCAGGAGCAACCGGCGGCGCGCAAGCCGGCGGGCACCGTGCTCATCGTCGACCGCGACGTGACGCGAGGGATGACGCTGCGCCAAGGGCTGGTGAGTGAGGGTCGGGGCGCCGACACCGTCGAGGTAGCCGGCGATGAGCACGCGGCGCTCGGCCTGCTCTCGTCCTTCAAGTTCGCTGTGCTGGTCATCGCGGACGACGGCTCGCTGAACACGGATCTCGTCGTGACACGCGCGATGGGGGAGCCGCAGTTTCCTCACGAGCTCTTTCTCCTCACGCCCCACGAATGCGGACCCGACCCCGAGCCGCTTCCCGCCCGGCGTCTGCCGCTACCCTGCCCACCCGCCTTGCTCACCTGGTTCATCGCTTATTCGGACGTGTCGGCGACGCCGGCTGGCGACTGACCAGTAGTCCGTAACACGTCGTCGAGCACGGGCGGGCGAGTGTCACCGCCGGAAATCAACCAGCGGCTTTCTTAGAGGACAGCCAGTCGACGTCGCAAATCAGTCGCGGCCGAGCGCAAGGACCCTGTAAGTGATGGGTTACGTTGGAGAAACACCTTCCGAAACGGGATCAGTCCGTCCCTGGCATCGGACTTGTACAAGGGTGGCGGGTGAAGTCGGCCAGGGAGGTTGCACCCTTGCGTGGGAGGGCACTATGAAAAGGGCATTCCTGCTACCCGGTCTTGTGCTGGGCGCCCTCACGCTCGCGGCGGCGAACGCGCCAGCGATGGGCGGAGTGGCAAATGGGACCGTGGCGAAGCCGGCACCCGTGCATGTGCGTGTGCAGAACCAGAACTACCTGGACGTGAACATCTACGCGATGAGCGAATCCGGCCACAGCGTGCGTCTGGGGATGGTGTCTGGTCTGAGCACGGAGTCGTTCAAGATTCCAGATCATCTGAGGACGGAGATGGGCTTGCGGCTCGTCGCCGATCCGATCGGTTCATCGATTGCCTATATCTCGGACATCGTCGCAGTCGCACCGGGGGACGGAGTGGACCTTACCGTCGGTCCGACGATCAATTTCTCGAGCGTGTCGGTCCGGTAAACGCAGGAGTCAGTTATCAGCGGGTCAGTCGATTGCGCTCCGGCGCCCCAGCCGGACCCTCGGCCTCAGGATTGGCACATTCGGCCCCCTAGCCTGTGGCGCTGACCCGCTGATAACGGGCGGATTACCGATCGCTGCCCGTCCGGAACGCCCAGGCGACGTAGTCGCCGTGGTGGGACAGGCTGAGGTCGATTGCACTGACCTGGCCGTCGACCTCGACGCAGGGCGGTGCAGCGTTGGCGCCACCGGAGCCGCGTACGATACGCAGCCGTTCGGGTGAGATCCCGAGGCGGTGCGACATAGCAGCGCGCGCGCGGATCCGGACGATGGCCGCCTCCGGGTGATGGATCGAGCGTAGCTCGCTCGCGCTGAACGCGCGGGCCAGGGCCTCCTGGGAACTCCAGGTCTCACGCTCGGCGGGGGACACGGCGGCGACACCCTCGACGATGTGGTCGCGGGCCTGTGGATCGCCCGCGGGGCCCACGGCGACGGCGTGCACCCAAGCGTGGGTCAACGTGATCTGAACCGGCAGGGCGGTGTCTCTATGGACGACGCTTGCCTCGTGCCTTTGGACGCACCGGCAACCAGGTGCGCACGCGGTCAGCTCTCCATGCAGGCGAACCATGAAGCGAGCGTGCGTGAGGACGATCGCGTCGTCCCAGATCTTCGCGGCAACCTTGAAGGCCGCTTCTTTCGCGGCCCAGTGTACCCAGAGTGCGCGATAGGGATCGGAGCTGGCGAGCACCGCCTGCTTTTCCGCGGGGATCAGCACGCGGTCGAGGAAGCGGGGCTCGTCGAGCTTCGAGCGGCAACGCGGGTGGTGCAGGTCGACGATGTCGTTGCCGACGAGGATGGAGGTATGCACGACTCACCCGCTAATCCGCTCACCCGCCAACCCGCCGGGGTAGGGTCACGGGGTGGGGCCCGGGTACATGATGCGCCAGATCCGTCCGCCCTGGTCATCCGATAGATAGAGTGATCCGTCGGGTCCGACGGCGAGCCCGGTGGGTCGGTGCACCGCATCCTCGCGGGCCATCAGTTCGGGCGTTCCCTTGAATCCGTCCGCGAAGATCTCCCACGGCCCGGACGGTGCATCGCCTGCGAACGGCACGAACACCACGTTGTAGCCGCCTTGCGGCAATGGCGCGCGGTTCCACGATCCATGGAACGCGATGAACGCGCCGCCGCGGTAGCGTTCGGGAAACTGCGCGCCCGTATAGAACACGAGCCCGTCGGGCGCCCAGTGTCCGGGGAAGCCGATGAGCGGATCTTTCTTCGTGGCACAGCGATCCCTCTTCTCGCCATCGCCTCCGTACTCGGGGGCGAGCAGCTTGGCGCCGACGATCGGATCGTAATAGCAGTAGGGCCAGCCGAAATCATCGCCTGCATTGATCTGCACGAATTCCTCGGCCGGCTTCTCCGCGCTGTCCTCCTCGTCGTAGTACTGAGGCCAGTTCTGCAAGAGCTGGTCGCGCCCGTGGATGGCGGCGTACAGCTTGCTGTTCAGCGGGTTCATGGTGAGCGCCACGGTGTTGCGCATCCCGGTGGCGAAGCGCGTCCCGTCGGCCTGCGTCTGGCCGGTGCGGTTCGCGTCGAACTTCCAGATGCCGGCTCGGGTCTCGAGATCGGGACACGGATCCTGGCCGCGCGATCCCGTTGTCCGGTCCTCGATTTGGCAGGAGTTCGAGGGCGAGCCGATGTTCACGTACATGCCGCCGGTCTCGTCGAACGCCAGCGTCTTGGAGCGGTGGCTGCGCACGTTGGGGAGATCCTTGACGATCGTGTCCGGCGGTCCGGCGGGGACCAGCTCGCCGGGCGTGAGCGTGTAGCGCAGTACGGCATCGTCGGGAGCGAAGTACAGGTCGTCGCCCCTCAGCGCGAGGCCCGTCCCGCCGCTGGGGCCGAAGCGTGCGATCACGTCCGCCTTGCCATCGCCGTTCGAGTCGCGCAGCGCGAGCACGGAGCCGGGCGCGTCGGTCTGATCGCGCAGCATCACGTAGAGGTCGCCGTTGGGTGCGACGGCCATGTGTCGCACAGGCCCCATCGTGTCCGCGACCACGACGGCGCAGAACCCGTCGGGCAGTGTGATGCCGCCGTTATCGGAATCGCACGGCGGCCGCTCGGCGATTGAGCCTCCCTCGCCTGCGCATCCGATCACGGTCACGCACAGGATCGAGGCGAGGGTGTTGGGCGAAAAGCGGGCGCGGGTGATCATCTGAGCCTCCTCCCCGGAACGGCGGGGACATTGCGTCGATTCGAGTATCGCATCTTCGGAATTCGCGGTGGCGGAGTCAAGCGACCGGTGTCGCTCGGCAGTCATAGTGACAGCGAGACCAAACCAATGTCACGCGGAGTACGCGGAGGAAACCGAGAGCCGCGGAGCAACGTCATAAGTAAGCTGTTCTCCGCGGCTCTCTGTATCCCTCAGCGGCTCCGCGTGAGATAGTTAGTTTTTTTAGTTAGCTCAGCCCGCGCGGCCCCCAGCCGAAGGCCGTGCGAGCGGTGTCGGGGATTCGGGCCGGCCGCCCGTCGGTTCCGATCCATACGGCCACGACGCGCGCTTCGACCACGGGGTTCGCGGGGTCATCCTGCTTGAACGCGGTCTGCCGGATCGTCATGCTGGCGTTGCGGATCCCTTCGACGAAGGTGTGGACCTCGATCTCGTCTCCAAGCCGCACCTCGCGGTGGTACTCGACCTCGATGCGCACGAGGTAGACCATCCAACCCCCTCGCCCGAACTCGGCGGCCGGAAATCCGGCCGCGTCCAGCGCGTCGATCCGTGCCTGCTCGAAGTAGTTGAGGAAGACCGCGTGATTCAGGTGGCCGAGTGCGTCCATCTCGTAGCTGCGGGCTCGGAAGCGCGCGACGAACGTGCGGGGCATGGCGGCTGGCACAGACCTTTCATCCCGTTAACTTGCTACGTCCTGGTACGGCAGGTAATAGAACGAATCTCGGGTCGCGTGACGAGGAGTGAGAATCATGGGGGAGAGGGGATGAAAAAGGGGGATAGGGAGATGAAGCGGAAGGCTGAAGGAAAGTCGGCGCGGCCGCGGGGCAAGGGTTTGCGGCGTGCGCGCGGGGGGTCGTCGGAGGGGGAGAAGCCGGCGGCGGGCGCGACCGTGCGTGACATCATGGAGAGGGACATCGTCACGATCGGCCCGAATGCCAGCGTGAGGGAGCTCGCGCAGCTGCTGGATCGGGAGGGGATCGGCGGGGTGCCGGTCGTGGACGCGGGCGGAGCCGTGATCGGCGTGGTGTCCGGGAGCGACCTCGTGGCGATCATGGCCACGGGGCCGGCGGTGGCCGGCCCGCCGCCCGAGGAGCGTCCGCCGTACTTCGTGACGCCAGATGCTCCCTATCGCTGGACCTTTCGCGAGGCCGAGCGCCGATGGGCGGAGGCGTTCCAGGGCCGCACGGTCCGGCACATCATGACGCCCGCGCGCTTCGTCGTGCGCCCGGACGCGACGGTGTCGGAGGCAGCCCGGTTCCTGGTGCGGGCCCGGATCCACCGGGCGCTGGTGCTGGAGCAGGGGCGTCTCGTCGGAATCGTGACGACGTTGGATGTGCTGCGAGCTTTGACGGGGGTCTAGCAGGTCGCTGAGAGCTACAGCCGGTCGCGCGCACCTGCTGGGCTAGCTTGTCACCTGATGGGTCGAGGCGACCCGCCCCGGTGAAGGGTTACTGCCTCATATACCAGTGCGACATTCCGAGTACGGGTGCGACCTGAAGCACGATTTCGTCGCCCGGACTGGCCACGATGATCGAGGTGACATAGGCATCGATCGAGCCGATCGGGTCGGCCTCGAGGCGAAAGCCCACGCCGGAGCGCATTGCCTCATCAGGTAGCACAAAGCTGGAGGAGCTCAGGCCCGTGACGATCCCTATGCGCTGCCGGCTGCCGTTGAACGCATAGATCGTCACATCGCTGAAGTGGTCGTTGCGCACGGACAGCCGCACGGGCTCCGGGCGCGTCGAGACCGGCAGCGCTCGAGTCCGCTCACAGCCGGCCACGAGTGACGCGATCACCCCCAGTATGATGATCCACCTGCGGGCGGTACGCATTCCCCTCCCTTCCCGTCGCCCGAAGACGATGCGAGCGCGTTCGTTATGCGATAGTTGCAAGCGTCGTGCCCGACATCGCTTGCTCGATTCGTGAGTGCTGCGAGGGGCGGCCCGGGTGGCGGGCTTCGGGCTGGCGGCCCATCATAAGGCCCCGTAAACCCGGCCCGGCCGGGGTGGAAGCAGCGAAGCGACGGAGGGAGCGGAAGACCGGTTGGATCCCTTGCAGACGGGTGCCGAGGCCGGAGCGCGGCGCGGCGCCGCGCTCCCGACGTGGGCGCCGAACGCCATCACGCTCGTGCGGCTGGTCCTCATCCCGCTCTTCCTCGCCTCGGCCTGGGCGACTCAGTCCGCGGCCAGGACAGGTGGGGCGGTAGAGGAGCCACGAATCCTGGCGCTGTCCCTTCTGGCCGTTATCGCTGCCTCTGATTTTGTCGATGGCTACCTGGCCCGTCGCTACGGGGTCGCAACCCAACTGGGCTCCGCCCTGGATGCTGGAGCGGACTGGCTGACCCAGCTGAGCTCCCTGGGATTCTTTGCCCTGACGCACGGGCCCGCATTCCCCAGCGTGCCCGTCTGGCTGCCCGCGCTGCTGCTGGCGAGGAACGTCGTGGTCGCGGGCGGCTGGATGGTTGCCCGCAGGCGAGATCCCAACGTACGGATGCAGCACCGGATGCACGGGAAGGTGGCGACCGCGGTTGGGTTTGCGCTCTTGCTAGCGGTGACGGCCGGGCTGTCGGATTCTGTGGTCCGACCGCTCATCTGGCTCGTGGCTGCCAGCGCGACGTACAGTTTCGTGGCATACGGACTCGAGGGTTGGCGGATTTTGAGACAGGCAGCGCGCGTGCCGTGAGCGATCGGTCCGGGTTTCCAGTCGCTCCCGACCACCCGGTGCAGGTGCTGGCGGGAGCGGTCCAACTGGAGGGTGCGCTGGGAGTGCCGCAGGGAGCACCGGGGATCGTGCTCTTTGCTCACGGGAGCGGCAGCAGCCGGCACAGCCGTCGCAACCGGTTTGTGGCCGAAGTCCTGCGCGTTGCCGGACTTGGGACCCTTCTCTTCGATCTGCTCACCGGCGATGAAGAGCAGATCGATCTTCAGACCCGAAGCCTCCGCTTCGACATTCCGCTCCTGGCCGAGCGGCTCGTGGGCGCGACCGACTGGGTTCTGGGACAGCCCGAGACCAGGGCTCTAGCGGTCGGCTACTTCGGCGCGAGCACGGGAGCCGCCGCCGCCCTGATCGCGGCCACGGAGCGGCCGTCGGTCGTGCGGGCGGTCGTGTCGCGGGGCGGGCGACCGGACCTCGCTCGCGAAGCGTTGGACCGCGTTCGGGCTCCCACGCTACTCGTTATCGGCGAGTTGGACCACGAAGTTATCGCCCTTAACAGACAAGCGCTTACGCGGCTGGGGGCGGAGACGAAGCGCATGGAGATCGTCCCAGGGGCGACGCACCTGTTCGAGGAGCCGGGTGCGCTCGAGGAGGCCGCCGACCTTGCCCGCGACTGGTTTCTAGCCTATTTGCACGACGCGGGACCACAGCCTACTTGACATGAGCGAGCGGCCGTGAAACGCTGCTCCACCATCGCTCCTCGCCGCAACCTGCTGAGGTGGGCAGCGACGCGGTGAACCGGCCAATCTGACTGGAGATCCACCGTGGCCCAAGAGAAATCGAGCAGCGAGAAGCGCACCTTCCGGGTGGCTGTTTGCGAATCGCCCGCCGAGCTGGTGCCCGGGAGCAAGCGATGGCGTGCCCTCGTGTCCGCGGCGAAGCGCAGCCGGGCGGACGTGTTGGTGCTGAACGAGATGCCGTTCGGGCGCTGGCTCGCGAGCGATGAGAAGCGCAACGACCGCCTGCTCGCTCAGTCTCACAAAGCGCACGACAAGGGCATGGAGGCGCTGGGCGCTTTGGGCGTGCCGATCGTGGTCGGCAGCCGGGCCCGCATGAACGCCGGCCGCAGCGTGAACGAGGGCTTCCTCTGGACGCCCGAGACGGGGGTCCAGGCGACTCACACCAAGCAGTTCTTCCCTAACGAGAAAGGCTATTACGAGGCAAGGTGGTACGAGCGCGGGGAGATCCGCTTCCGCATGGCGGAGGTGCGTGGCCTGCGCATCGGGTTCATGATCTGCACGGACATCTGGTTCCAGGAGTGGGCGCGCCACTATGGACGCAAGGGCGCGCACCTGATCGTGGTGCCGCGCTCGACGCCGAAGGATTCATTGCCGCGCTGGAAGATCGCCATCACTTCGGCGGCCATTGTGTCCGGCTGTTACGTGGCTTCATCGAACCGGGCCGGTCGCGATAGCCGGGGTCAGGTCTTCGGGGGGCACGGCTGGATCGTCGATCCGACGGGGAAGATGTTGGCGGAGACGAAACCGGGCCGACCCATCGCGGTGGCGAAAATCGATCTCAGCGTAACGGAAGCGGCGAAAAAGGAGTATCCGAGGTACGTCGACGAGCTGCGGATCGAGGGGGGGGAAGAGCGATTAGCGAAGCGAATCGCGAGGGGCGCGACGTGATCCGGCAGGTCGCATCCGCGGCGGCTGGTGGGGCGTCGTGACGAACCGGGCGACGTCATGACCGGGCGCTCCCCCTGGGTCAACGACGACAACGCGGCGCTGCTGACCGACCTCTACGAGCTGACCATGCTCCAGGCGTACTGGCGGGAGCAGCTGACCCAGGAGGCCGTGTTCAGCCTGTTCGTGCGCCGGCTCCCCGATAGCCGCAACTACCTCCTGGCGTGCGGACTCGAGGACACGCTCCGCTACCTCGAGACCCTGCACTTCGGGCCCGACGCGCTGGACTACCTCCGCTCTCTCCCGCAGTTCGCTTCCGACTTCGTGGCCTGGCTCGAGGACTTCCGCTTTACGGGTGACGTCTATGCGGTGGCCGAGGGCACGCCGGTCTTCGCGGACGAGCCGATCCTCGAGATCGTGGCGCCGCTTCCGCAGGCCCAGCTCGTCGAGACCTTCGTGATGAACCAGGTTCACTTCCAGACGCTGGTGGCCTCGAAGGCGGCGAGGGTGGTGCGCGCGGCGGCGGGGCGCACCGTCGTGGACTTCGGGCTGCGCCGCATTCACGGCACGGACGCGGGTCTCAAAGCCGCGCGAGCGTTCCACATCGCCGGCGTACACGCGACTAGCAACGTGCTGGCGGGGCAGGTCTACGGGGTTCCGGTGTCCGGGACGATGGCGCACAGCTACATCCAGGCGCACGACCACGAGATCGATGCGTTTCGGGCGTTCGCTTCCCTCTATCCCGAGACGGTCCTCCTGGTGGACACGTACGACACGGCGGAGGGCGCGCGCAAAGTCGTGGTGCTGGCCCGTGAGCTGGGCGAGAGCTTCCGCGTGCGCGCGATCCGTCTCGACTCGGGTGATCTGGTGGCACTCGCGCACGAGACGCGCGCGATCCTCGATGCCGCGGGCCTCGATCGAGTCGAGATCTTCGCCAGCGGCGGGCTCGACGAGTACGAGGTCGCGAAGATCGTGGAGGGTGACGCGCCGGTCACCGGGTTCGGAGTGGGCACGCGCATGGGTGTATCCGCGGATGCGCCCGCCCTGGACATCGCGTACAAGCTGAGCGCGTACGCGGGCCAGGGGCGCACCAAGCTCTCGCCGGGCAAAGAGATCTACCCGGGGCGCAAGCAGGTTTTCCGCCGCGAGGAGCGGGGTCGTGCCGTGGGCGACGTGCTGGCCCGCGCCGACGAGAAGCACATCCCGGGGTCCCTACGCAACAAAGGTTGCGTGGGGCAGAGTAGCCGGCCGTTGCTCGAGAAGGTCATGGAGGGGGGGCGCCGCCTGCCGCAGGGGGAGGTCGGCCTCGAGCAGGCGCGCGAGCGGGCGCGGACGGAGATCGCCAAGCTGCCGGACCGCATCCAGGCGATCGAGCCGGCGGATCCGCCCTATCCGGTCGAGCTGAGCGCCGGCCTCCGCGAGTATCTGCGCAGTGTGGCGCGCTCGGTGGGGTGAAGAACGCCGGAGGGACCAGGGCGGGAATCGTGGTGACGTGAATGCGTCGGTAGTAAGACAGCGCACATCGGTGGAGAGATAGAGTTTGAGCAGCGAACGAGCGCCGGGGGGCTCGGCTGCGTCGGATGCCGAGCAAGGCGGCGAATCGGGACTGGTCTATCGGAGGTTGCAGACCCACGCGGAGTACGCGGAGTGCGTGGCGCTCCAGAAGGCGATCTGGGGCGAGGAGTTCCGCGACCCGGTGCCCGCGACCATGCTCCAGGTCAGTCAGAAGGTCGGTGGTGTGCTGATCGGCGCGTTCGACGCGGAAGGTCGTCTGGCGGGATTCGTGTTCGGGATCACGGGCGTGCGCGACGGGCGGCCGGTGCACTGGTCGCACATGTTGGGCGTACGCCCGGACATGCGGGGTCTGGGCGTGGGACGGCGGCTCAAGCAATTGCAGCGCGAACGGCTCCTCGAGCGCGGCGTCGAGATCGTTCAGTGGACGTTCGATCCTCTGGTCGCGCGTAACGCGAACCTGAACCTGAATCGGCTGGGCGCGGTGGTGAGCGAGTACGTCCAGGACATGTATGGTCCGTCGCTCGGGCGCGCGAGCGGCCAGGGCTTCGGAACGGACCGATTCATCGTGACGTGGCCGATCGCGGACGAGCGCGTGGCGCGGCTGCTCGCGGGGCACGCGGCCCCCGAGACCGTGCCCGAGAGCATGTTCGCGCGTGCGCCCGTCGTGAACACCGAATCAGGGCCGGCCGGCGAGCCGCGGCTGGTCGAGCGCCCGCTTCCGCCCGAGCCCGTGGTGCGGATCGAGATCCCGACGGACATCGACGGGATCCGGGACCGCTCGGCGAGCGAGGCGGCAGCCTGGCGTGCGAACACGCGGCGAGCCTTCCTCCACTATCTGGCCGGGAATCACCGCGTCGTGTCGTTCCGTCAGGAGACGTCGAGCTCGCGCTGCTTCTACGTGCTCGCGGTACCGGGATCTCTCGCAGGTCGCTGAAACGGATGTTTACTTGACGCCGCTCAACTTGCGGCGAGTGTTATCGTTTGCCTGCCCGCTCCCCCCAGTCGAGTGGAGGTGCGCCATGTTCCCGGTATTCCGTTCCTTTCCTGGGCTCCGGAGCGTCCTAATTTCTTGCGCCTCTGATCCTGGGAGCATGTAGCGAAGACCCCACCCAACCTCCCGGCGGGTTCCCTCGCGCTCTCGATGTGACGTCGAACGACTGGGTTCCCTTTCCGATCGTGCTCAACAAGTGCGGGGCGGTGGATGTGCACGTGTTCGGCGACAAGCACATCGTCGTGCGC
>JACQVC010000543.1 GCA_016209995.1 Gemmatimonadota bacterium | reverse complement strand
CCTCCATACGGACCTCGGTGCCTCGCTGCCGGCGGACGAAAGTCGTGATTCCGGCGGCGCCACCCGCGGCGAGAACCACGCCGGCCATGAGCTAGAGCTTCGTGCGGCCCGTCATCGCTCATCTCCCGCGGGCGCCTGCGGGAGGCGCCCGCCCACCACGGCTTCCAAGCCCGCGAGAGCGTCGTGAAAACTGAACACCGCGTCAAGCTGCGAACGGTCGGCGCCGGCCTTCAGAGTCTCCGCCTCGACCAGCTCGAGAAAGCTGGCCGCGCCCAGCCGGTAGCGCTCCTGCGCGAGGCGCAGCTGCTCATCGGCCACTAGCTGGTTGCGTTCCTCGATCTGCGCCGATTGGTATGCAGTCTCCACGGCCGCCAGCCCCGCGGCGATGTCGGCGCGGAGCTGAAGCTCGAGCTCGCGCTCGCGGTGACGCGCATCGTCCTCGACGGCTCGGGCCGCCTCCACGTCGCGCTGGCGACTGAAGCCCTGAAAGACGGGCAGGCTCACCGTCAGGCTCAAGGTGCCGGGCTGGCGCGTGAACCCGAACGGGAACTGCGCGTTCTCGTCCAGGATGGCGCGGCGATCCGAGTCCGTGAACTGGAACTGGGTGCAGTCCTGCATGGGCAACGGATCCGCGAGCCGCTGGAAGATCTCGTTCCACGCCTGACACTGCTGGATACGGCCGAGGGACTGGGTTTGCGCCTGGCCGAGCAAGTAATCCGAGCTGCCAGCCTGGCGGGCGAAACCGCTGAGTCCGGCACGCAACGAGAAGGTTGGCAGATAGGCCGAGCGCGCCATGCGCACGCCGTAGTCGGCCGCACGCGTGGAGGCTCGCAACGCGGCCAGGCTCGGATTCAGGTCGAGCGCCTGCCCGTAGAGTTGTGCCTCGTTCCACTTGGGCTCGAACACGCGGAACTCGGTGGTCAGCCGCATGTCCTCGCGATACTCGATGCCCAGTTGCTGCACGAGCCGAAGGTGTGCGGTCTTGACGGCGTTTTGCGCTTGCAACAGGGCCACTTCCGCTCGTCCCATCACGACCTCGGCCTGGCGCGCCTCCAACGCGGTCGTCGCCCCCACCGCCTGACGTGCCTGGGCTAACCGGAGGTTCTGCCGCGTGCGCTCGAGTTCCTGGACCGACAGACGCTCGCTCGCTTGAGCGCGCGTGACGTCCAGGTAGCGCTGTGTGACGGCGTACGCGAGGGCTGCAGCCGCGTTCGTGATCTGGGCGCGGGCGGCGTCGCGCTCGAGCCTGGCCTGAGAGGGCGCGAATAGCTTGGCGCCCGTGAGGTCGAGGCTGAGCCCCACGTTGTAGTAAGAGAGGTAGTAGGACGGCAGTCGTCCGAACCCGAAATCATCGGTTCTCAGGCTTCCGAAGCGCAGCTCACCCGAGCCCTGGTACTCTAGGCCGGAAGTGATGCTGGCCAAGGGAAGCAGGGCGCCCTGGGAGCTGCGCAGGTTCCAGTCGGCGACTTCTTCGTCGTTCTTCTGAGCCTGGAAGCCGGGGTTGTATTGCTCGGCCAGGACGACGGCCTCCTCCAAGGATAACATGGCCGGCGCCTGGGCTTGCGCCGGTAAGGCGCCGAGTGCGGCGAGCACGACCAGTATGGGCGCGCGGCGGGCTAGGCTGCGGTGAATCAGCACGTGTGAGCTCCCGGTTCTGAAGTCGAACGGCGGAGGACGAAGTCTGCCCTCGCGGATACGAGTGGCTGTATCCGATCCTTCAGGGATCTGAAAAGTGGTCGAGTTAGGACTCGAGAGCGACTCGTTCCGCCATGTACCCCAGGGCCGGGACCTCGACGCGAACCACGCGATCACCGGGTCCGACCCAAACGTGGGTCTCGTCCCAATCATCTCCCTCGATGCGCATGTGCTGCGCATCTACGCGGGCCCCGGCTACGGCGATCGACTCCACCCCCACTACGGAGATCCGGACCCGAGTGTGTCGTTGTGCGCGAGGCGAGATGACCGGCAGGACCAGCGGAGCGCGCTGGCGGAGACGCGCCACAAAGAAGTAGTGGTGAGCGACGTCCTGGTCGAGGATAATGGTCCCGGGCGCGATCGGAAACTCCCGTGCCTGCTCACCTTGCTCGGTCACGATCCGCGTGGCGAAGCGGCGGCCCGCCACGCGTCCGGCTACCTCCTCGCGCCGGTCGCCCGAGACTTTGACCTCGTATCCCGAGAGGGCCATCTCCGGGCCGCGCGTCTCGAGGGCAGCCACGATCTCGCGCGTGCCTCCCGCCATCTCGAGGGAGATCTCCCCCCGCGCGATGACCCGGGCTTCGCCGCCGCTCGTGCCCTGGCGGATCCAGAAACTCTCGCTGCCCACGCGCTGCCCGTTCCGATAGATGTCGAAGCGGCCTTCGTCCAGCGATGCGCTCTGCGCCGCCTGCCCGCTGGAGACGGCGGCCTGCGCGATCAGCGCGACGGACGTGACGAGTGCTCCCGGTCGGGAAAACGGTGGCATTCGCCCCTCTCGCTGCGTGACTGTGTTTCCAGCGGGGAGTACTCGGCGGGCCGGCCCCTGTATCGGAAGTGTTTGCATAGGCACAAGGTACCCGTAGTACTGGTTGGGGGTCCCCCATACGCCCTCACGGCCGCGCGAGCGCTGGTCGCAGGATTTCGAGAAACCGTTCATAGATGCGGCGGCCGGTTTCGGGCGAGGCAAGGCTCGGCAGCCCCAGGGCACCCTGCCAGCCCGGCGGAGGCACGCTCAGGCGGCCGCGCACGTATTTTCGTAAGAGTCCCGGCTCGCCCGGGAAATCGCTGATTTCGTCCGTTCGCACGCGCTCGGGGTAAAGATAAAGCATGAGCGATGTCTCGATCTCGCCGGCGTGCTGCGGTCCGGCGGGTCCCTGGAGAAGGTCGGCAACGTCGATGCCGTACAGGTCGATGACCCTGAGGCTGGCGCTGGACGTGAAGGCCATGAGCAGCGCGTCGAGCTGAGGAGTGTGACGGTGAGCCACGATGGCTATGAACTCGCGAACTCCCTGCTCCTCCCAGCTTTCCAGGAGATCGTTGATCAGGCGATGCAGAGTCTTCGACCGCACGGTGGCTGATCCCTTGAAACCGATACTCGTGGGGACGTTCACGCCGTATTGGATCGGCGGGGCGCGCAGAACATGAAGCGACTCGGAGAGATCCTGTGTCACACGCTGCGCGAGGAGTGTGTTCGTGCCCAGGGGAAGGTGGGGGCCGTGCTGCTCGAGGGCGCCGGCGGGTATGATCAGCCTGGGGTCACGCCGCAACGCAACGGCGGCCTCTTTCCAGGTGATCTGGTCGAGGGCGTAGGACGGAAGCCGGGAACCCTCGCGGGCTTCTGAGCCGGACGGATCCCGTCGTGCATCGTTTCCTCGCCGCATACCCGCTCTGGCTCGGTCTCGTGGCCGTGCTGGCGTGGACCCGCTGGCCTTCCGGCTGGTGGCTGACCGCGGCGGTCGCTGCCACGATCGCGTGGGCTGCCACGTCAGCCGCGCGAAGCCCCTGGCGCGCGTGGGCCGCCGTGGCCGTTCTGGCCGCGGTCGCCGCGGGCTTCACGGCTCATTTCCAGGTCGGCCGCCTCGGGGACGCATGGCCGCAGTACCGAGCGCGCCACGCGGCGGAAGACAGCACGGTGCTTCGCGGCCGCCTGGACGCGCTACTGACTCAGGGTGAACAAGCGGCGGCCGCGGCGGCCGCTGTCACGGATGCGGCCAACTCTTTCGTCGAGCTGGAGCGCATCCGCCGGCGTTACGGAATGACCGCCGTCGGCCTCTATGACCCTTCCAGCCGGCTGCTGGCGTGGGCCGGCGACCACCGCGGGCCCGTGCCTCCCGCCGCTCGGCTAGGCGAAGACCGCTACATCTGTGCGCACCGGCCGCTGTTCAGCTATCTGTACTTCACGGAGCCGCTGGCCGAAAGGGGCGGTGGGGGTGGTACGGCCGTGACCGCCGCGCTGCTGCGAGCATCAGCGGAGCAGCCGCAAGTCACCACCGCGGGGTTCGCCGCCGCCATCGAGGCGCAAACCGGCGAGCGAGTGGTGATCTCGCGGGCGGAGCAGGCCGCAGGGGAGACCGTGTGGGATCTCCGCTGCGGCGACGAAAGCCGCCTTTCGGTAACGTTGGCTGAGCCGTCGCAGGCGGCGGTGCGCGCGTCGCTCTGGACGGAGTGGCGCTGGGTGGTGGCGGCGATCGCACTGCTCGCCTTTGCTTTCCTCGCGTGGAGTTGGCGGCAAACCGGTGACGTCGCCTCGCCGTTCGTCGCGGCCGTGGTCATGGCGGTGGCGGCCATCTTCCCGGTTGAGAAGCAGTTCGGCGCGGCATCCCTTTTCGATCCCGCCCATTTCCTGCTACCCGGCCTCTCGGGCGTCACGCTCGGGCGACTATTCGTAGTGCTCGCGGCTGCTTGGCTTGTGGTTGGGGCCGTCATGAGGTCCGGCTCACGCGCGCTGCGCGTCACGGGCGCCGTAGCTGTAGCCGCTGGCTTTCCGCTCGCGCTTCGCGTAGTCGCGGAAGGCGCATCGTCCGAGCTGCTCGCCGGTCCCGTGGGTCCGTGGCTGATCTACCACGTGACGGCCGTGTCGACTCTGGCTCTTCTGGCGGTCCCAGCCGTCTTGCCCGCAAGGGGCCAGAGCCGAAGCCGAGGACGCCAAGCCGTGGCCGCGGCCGGCTTCGTTCTGGCGGCCGTCCTTTGTGCAGTCGCGGTGTTCGGCTTCGAAGCCCGCGTGCCGCCCTATTGGCTTGCCGGCCTGTGGGCCGTGCCCGCGCTGCTGATCGGCACGTCCGGCGTGGATCGGAGCCTCCGCCACGGAGTCTTGGGGACCACTCTGGCAGCCGGTTGGCTCGCCGTCGCTGCGGCGCTGCCGTGGAGCTGGAACGCCAGGACCGAGGCACGCAGGCAGATCGCCGAGCGTGAGCTGGGCGAGCTGGGCACGCCCGTGGATCCCTACCTGGACTTCCTCCTGCACCGGATGGCCGAGAGCGCGGATTCGCTCGCGGCGCTCGGGACCGGCAGCGTGGAGCTGCTGTACGGTGCCTGGGTTGCGAGCGGGTTAGCCACGGAAGGATATCCGATGTGGCTGACGCTGTGGTCGCCCGACAACGTGCCGCTCGAGGAGCTTCCCATCGGTGTAGCCGGCGCGCGCCCCGCCGTGGTGGACCAGCTCCTCGAGGACGCGCGTCGCAGTGGGGCGCTCCTGGTCCGGCGGTATGACCGTCTGCCCGGCGTGCACTACCTGGCGTACGCGCCGCTTCCGGATCAGGCGGTCATCTCCGCCGCCGTACCGCCCCGCCGTCAACTCCTCGCCCGCTCGCCGTTGACACCGAGCGCGGCGCTCGCTGCGAGCGTGCGCGATCCGCTCACGCTCGTGCCCCTACCGCCCGGCACCCCGGCAACGGATGAAGTCGAGTGGGTGCGCACCGAGGAGGGGTGGCACGGTGAAGCACAGGTCGCGTATCCGGACGCCGTCTACCACGCGCATTACGTGCTGCCGCGAGTGCCCACGCTGGTCGCTGTGGCGCGAGGGTTCCTCCTGCTGCTCCTGGACCTGGGCGCGCTGATGGCTCTCGGTTTCGCCGGGCGGGCTGCGGCGTCGGGTCTAGCCATTTCATCACTTCCCTGGCGCAGCCTGTTCGTCTCGTTCCGCGCGCGTGTGACTCTCGCCTTGTTCCTCTTCTTCCTGTTGCCCACGGCGCTCTTCGGGACCATGGCGTATCGGACGTTAGCGAGTGCCGCGGCGAGGACCGCGCGAGCGCTGGCCGAGCGCGCGGTTGACGATGCGACCGTGCGGTACGCGGAGGTGGGCGGTGATCTCACGCTTCTGAGCCGCCGTGTCGGCGCCGACCTGCTTCTCTATCAGAGCGGAGAGCTGGTATCGGCCTCGACCCGCGAGCTTCTCGAGCTGGGTTTCGACCCCGCGTGGCTGCCACCGGACGTCTATCGCGTGCTGGCCAGCGGGGAGGTAGTGGTCGAGCTGCAGGTCCAGAGTCGAGGGGATCAAGACTACGTCGTGGCGTACCGCCGCCTTCCGGATGGCCGCGTGCTGGCTGCACCCGCGGCGTTGAGCGCTGGAGCGACGGCGGTCGGCGGTCAGGAGGTGACCAGCCTCCTCGCCTTCGCCATTGCCCTGGGCGCGGCCCTCTCCCTCGCGCTCGCCCTCGGCGCTGGACGCGCGCTGGCGGGGCCGATCGGCTTGCTGCACCGAGCTGCGGATCGGGTTGGCCGCGGCGATCTGAAAGTCAGACTACCCCAGGAGCGAGCCGACGAGTTCGGGCGGCTGTTCACCGAATTCAACCACATGATCCTCCGGCTGAGACGAGCCAGGCACCAGCTGCTGTTGGCACGGCGCCGGACCGAAGCCATCGTGCAGGCCGGCGCGACCGGCGTTGTCGCTCTGGATGACGGGGGCCGGGTCACAGCTATCAATCCGCGGGCAGCGGAGCTGCTCGGAGATGCCGTGGTGGGTGAGCCATTACCTCGGACCACGGGGGTCGCGCCCGAGCTTTCCGCTTGGCTGCGGGAGCTGCCCGCCGGGGGCGCAGAAGCGGATACGGAGCTCGAGGCCGGTGAGCGCAGGATCCGCGTCCACATGCGAAGGATTGCCGGCGGCCCGGAGCCCGGTGGCACGGTACTCAACCTGGAGGACATCACCGATGAGCTGCGCAGCGAACGCATCCTCGCCTGGGGCGAGATGGCTCGCCACGTTGCCCACGAGATCAAGAACCCCCTCACGCCCGTCAAGTTGAGCGTGCAACACATCCGGCGGGCGTATGAAGACCGGCGGCCGGACTTCTCCGACATCCTGTCTCGCAACGTGGAGGCCATACTTCGCGAGATCGATCGCCTGGCGAGAATCGTACGGGGCCTCTCACGCTTTGCTGCTCCGGTTGCCGCCGGTCCACGTCCCCTCGAACCCGTGGACGTCCGCAAAGTGGTGGAGGAGACGCTCGAGCTGTACGCTGGCGGCGGCGAGAACATTTCTTACATGTCCCGCGTCGGCGCCGAGCTGCCGCTGGTGCGGGCACGCAGCGACGAGCTGCGCGAGGTGCTGGTCAACCTCGTCGAGAACGCGCGCGCGGCCGTGAAGCGCACCGGAACGATCGTAGTGGAGGCTGCTGGCCGCGATACCACGATCGAGCTGGCCGTTCGAGACGATGGCACAGGCGTGCCGCCGGATCTCTTGCCCCGGATCTTCGAGCCGTACTTTTCGACCCGATCTACGGGAAGCGGGCTTGGTCTGGCCATTGTTCAACGTCTCGTGGAGTCGTGGGGCGCCACCGTCGATGTCGAAAGCGATCCGGCTTGGGGGTCTGTTTTTCGCGTTCGCATGGTCCCCTGGGCGTCGGGGCCGGCCGGCGGGACTGGACTCGCTCACGAGGATTGACCAGTTTCAGAGCCGTCCTGACGGTGGGAGTGAAGTGAAGGGGATGGAGTCGTAACCACTCTTAGGAAAGGGATGCGGGAGCACACGACGGAGACCAGACACCCAACCACTCCACCCGCCGTCGACACGGCCCGGCACCCTCGCCGTACTTCGGCAGCCCGGGGGCTGCCCGGGCTCATCGTTGGCAATGCGGACGAAATCGTCGAACGGTGGAGCGCCGCTCTCTCGCCTCGCTCGGGTAGCACGCCGCCCGAGGTGGAGGATTTGCTCACAGAGTTCCAGCGGACGTTCGTTTCGATGATTCCGCTCGCGCTGGGCCCGCGGCGCGAGCAGATCGAGCGGATCTGGACATCGACCGCCGAGCTCTACGGGTCCCTCGGCGCGATGCGCGGACTCGCGGCCGGCGAGGTGGTTGAAGAATTCCAGTTCTTGCGGGAAACCGTGATCCGTGTGCTGTATCGTGACGTCGTCGGCACAGGCCTCCCCCCGATCTCGCTGCGCGAGCTGCTGCGGCTGAACCGCTTCCTCGATGGAGGAGTCACGCGCGCTAGCGTCGGACACACCGACACGCTCTACTTCTCCTGGCTGCGCGGCAGTGGCATCCCCGATCCGCTGACTCCGGAGATGCTGAAGGAGATCCGCGCGCAGCTAGTCGGCCTCCGTCAGGAGCTGGAGGCGACCGGAGTCTGATCTCTCCCTTCCGGCATTTCCACCACGGAGAACAGCCATGGATGCGGCACCCCCCGACGCCGTGACGGTAGCGGGGTCCCAGGACATGCCGGTCGAGGATTTCCGCCGGTACGGGCACCAGGTCGTCGAGTGGGTGGCCCGCTACCTCGAGGACGTCGAGAGCTATCCGGTTCTTTCCTCGGCCAAGCCGGGCCAGCTGCGCCGCGCCCTCCCGCAAGCCGCTCCTTCCGAGGGCGAGCCGGTGCACCGGATTCTCGAAGACTTCGAGCGGCTCATTTTGCCCGGGATCACTCATTGGAATCACCCGGGATTCTTCGGCTATTTCGCGGTCACCGGCTCCGGTCCGGGGATCCTCGGCGAGATGCTGTGCGCCGGGT
>JACQVC010000542.1 GCA_016209995.1 Gemmatimonadota bacterium | reverse complement strand
AGCAGAGGATGGACAGGGCCGCGGCCCGCGACCCCAACCCCGGCCGCCGCGTCTTCCAGCGCCTCAACCGGGCCGAGTACGCCCGTTCGATCCAACAGCTCCTGGACCTGGACGTGGACGCCGGCACCTGGCTTCCGCTGGACACGAAGAGCGCGAACTTCGACAACATCGCCGACGTGCAGCTGCTGTCGCCCACCATGATGGACGCGTATCTGCGCGCCGCGGACGAGATCAGCCGCCTGGCGGTAGGAGATCCGGCGGCGGCGCCGACCTCGATTACGTACACGAATTCGGGGTACGTGTCTCAATGGGAGCGGGTGCCCGGGGCGCCTCGGGGCACGCGCGGCGGAATCTCGGTGGTCCACAACTTCCCGGCTGACGCGCAGTACACCTTCGACCTCTGGCTAGAGCACACGACGACGGGGGAATTCACGGGTGGGGTCACGCCAGGCGAGCAGATCGAGATCTCGATCGATGGCGAGCGGCTGGCGCTGCTGGAGGTGGACCGCTGGATGCATGTGTCGGACCCCAACGGGTTGAAGATGTCCACGGAGCCGTTTTTCGTGCGGGCGGGTCCACACAGGGTCTCGGCCGCGTTCCTGCGGATCGCGGAGGGTCCCATTGAGGACGTGTTGTCTCCGCACGACTGGTCGTTGACCGATCGTAAGATCGGCAGCGGGGGCGGCTACGGGATCACCGTCCTGGCCCACTTGAAGGACCTGGTGATTCTGGGTCCGCACAACCCGACGGGTGTTTCGGAGACGCCGAGCCGGCGGGCCATCTTCACCTGTCGCCCGACCGCGCCGGCCGAGGCGCGGCCCTGCGCGGAGGAGATCGTCTCGCGGCTAGCGTCCAAGGCATTCCGCCGACCCCTCCGGGGCGGTGAGCTCCAGGCGCTCATGTCCTTCTACGACCAGCGCGCTGCCGAAGCCGGCTTCGATGTCGGAGTCCGCACCGCGCTTCAGGCGATTCTGGCCAGCCCTGACTTTGTGCTCCGCCTCGAGGAGGCGCCGGGCGAGGTCGAGGTGGGTGAGACCTACCGCATCTCCGACGCGGATCTGGCGGCGCGCCTATCGTTCTTCCTCTGGGGAGCGCCGCCCGACGTTCCGCTGCTGGAGATCGCCCGAGCGGGCAAGCTTTCGGACCTGCGCGTGCTCGCAGCGCAGGCGCGGCGGATGCTGGACGATCCTCGCGCGGCGGCGCTGGGCGCTCGCTTCGCGGCCCAGTGGCTCCGACTCGAAGATCTGGAGAAGGTGAATCCGGACCGTCTGATGTTCCCGGACTTCCACGAGCAGCTCGGGCACGCAATGCTGCAGGAAACGCAGCTGTTTTTCAACGCGCTGGTCGAGGAAGACCGCAGCATGCTCGAGCTGTTCACCGCGGATTACACGTTCGTGAACGAGCGACTCGCAAAGCACTACGGGATTCCGGGTGTCGCCGGCGAGCACTTCCGACGGGTTGAGTACCCGAACGACATGCGCCGGGGCCTGTTGGGTCACGGGAGCATGCTGATGCTCACCTCGCACGCCAACCGGACATCGCCGGTGCTGCGGGGCAAGTGGGTGATGGAGGTGCTGATGGGCACACCGCCGCCGCCCCCGCCGCCGGGCGTGCCCACGCTGGAGGCGACCGCGGAGGCGAAAGACGGCCGGGAGCTCACGACGCGCGAGCGGATGGAGCTGCATCGCACCAACGCCATTTGCAAGGCATGCCACCAGTTCATGGACCCCATCGGACTGGCTCTGGACAACTTCGACGTCACGGGCAAGTGGCGGATCCGTGAGAACGGCATGCCGCTGGACACGCGGGGCCAGCTCTACGACGGAACCTCCATTGCCAACCCAACGCAGCTGCAGCGGGCACTGTTGCAGCGCCCGATCCCGCTGGTTCGGAACTTCACCGTGAATCTCATGGCCTACGCCCTCGGCCGGCGGGTCGAGTACTACGATATGCCGGCGGTTCGTCAGATTGCGAGGAAAGCTGAGGCCAACGATTACCGCCTCTCCTCCTTCATACTGGGCGTCATCGAGAGTGAAGCGTTCCGCATGAAACGGACCGCGGCGGTGGCGTCGGACGCCGAGCAGGAATGACCAGCGAGGGGTAGCCTCGACCCTGGAACAGGAGACAGGACAATGAGCTTCATCACCGGGAGATACATTCCGCGCCGGACATTCCTTCGCGGCGCAGGAGCGACGATTGCTCTTCCGCTGTTGGACGCGATGGTGCCGGCGGGACGCCTGCTGCCCAGGACGGCGGCGGCCATCGACAGGACGCGTCTGATCGCCATCGAGCAGTCGCACGGGGCGGCCGGGTGCCACGCAGCCTGGGGATTGAAGCAGAACCTCTGGGCGCCGGCGAGCGTCGGCCGCGACTTCGATCTGAGCCCGAGCGCGCTGCTCCCGCTCGAGCCGTATCGCGAGCATTTGACGATCATCAGCAACGCGGACTGCCGCATGGCGGAAGCCTTCATGGCGCCCGAGATCGGGGGTGACCATTTCCGCTCGAGCGCCGTGTTCCTGACGCAGTCGCACCCGAAACAGACCGAGGGTTCGGACGTCTACGTCGCGACCTCGTTCGACCAGCTGTTCGCGCAGCGGTTTGGTCAGGACACGCCCATTCCGTCTATGCAGCTGTGCATCGAGAACATCAACCAGTCGGGCGGGTGCGCATACGGCTACACCTGCGTGTATACGGATTCGATCAGCTGGGCGTCAGCGACCGAGCCGCTTCCGGTGATCAGGGATCCGCGCGTGGTGTTCGAGCAGCTCTTCGGAGCCGGCGCGACTCCCAAGGAACGGGCGGAGCGCCGCCTGGCGAACCGCAGCATCCTGGACTGGGTGAGCAGCCGGGTGGCGGAGCTCAAGCGGGAGCTGGACCCGGTGGACCGCCGGCGGATGGACCAGTACCTCGAGAACGTTCGCGAAATCGAGCGACGCATCGAGCGGGTCGAGGCGCGCAACACGAGCGGCGACCCGCGCGAGCTTCCCGAGGCCCCGGCGGGCGTGCCGGATTCCTTCAGCGAGCACATGCACCTGATGTTCGACCTGCAGGTGCTGGCGTTCCGGACGGACATGACGCGCGTGTTCTCGTTCAAGCTGGGCCGTGACTCCTCCGCGCGGGTGTACCCCGAGAGCGGGACGGACACGCCGTTCCACCCCGCATCCCACCACGGGGACAAGCACGAGAACATTCTCGACTTTGCCGTGATCAACCGGTACCACGTCAGCATGCTCCCGTATCTCCTGCGCAAGCTGGAGGAGGCGGAGGAAGGGGACACGAACCTGCTAGAGAAGACGATGGTGATCTACGGCTCGCCGATGGGCGACCCGAATGTTCACAACCACCTACGCGTCCCGTTCATCGTGATGGGTGGCGCCAACGGGCAGATGAAGGGTGGCGTGCACCTGAAGACTCCGGACGAGACGCCGCTGGCGAACGTCATGCTGACGCTTCTGCACAGGCTCGGGCTCGACGACCTGGAAGGCTTCGGTGACAGCACGGGCGCGTTCCCGCTGGACTATCCGCGCACTGGGCCGGCTGCGACGACGTCGTCTTCGTGTGATTAGGCAAGTTGTCATTCCGGCGAAAGCCGGAATCCACGCTGGTTAGCGACGCCTTGACGTTCACACTCTCTGGATTCCGGCTTTCGCCGGAATGACGAGTCTAAGCCCGACTCTCAGATCAGAAGGCGGCGGATGGAGAGGGGTACATGAAAAACGGGTTGCGAGCTAGCGCGGTAGGCGCCGTCGCGGTCCTGGCGCTGCTGACCGGGATCGACGTCGCGCCGGATTCACCCATCGCTGATGCCGCCATGCGCGGAGACGCCCAGGCAGTACGCTCCCTCCTGAAGGGCGGCGCCGACGTGAACGCGGCGCAGGGTGATGGCATGACGGCGCTGCACTGGGCGGCGGAGAACGGCGACGTCGAGATGGCGAACATGCTGATCTACGCGGGCGCCAACCTCGAAGCCGTGACCCGGATGGGTGAATACACGCCGCTGCACGTGGCGAGTGAAGCGGGCAACGCGGGGATCGTGAAGGCGTTGCTCGAGGCCGGCGCAGATGTGCACGCCTCTACCAGCGTTGGCTCGACCCCGCTCCACTTTGCGGCCATGGCGGGGAGCGCCGAGGCCGTCGTAGCGCTCCTGGACCACGGCGCGGACGTGAACGCTCGGGAATTCGCGTGGGGCCAGACGCCGCTGATGTTCGCGGCGGCAAGGAACCGCGTGGAAGCCGTGAACGCATTGCTCCAACGCGGCGCGGATGCGGCCATCACCTCCAAAGTGGTGGACTTCAGCCGGCGAGCCAATCAGGACCGGATTGCGGGCGCCGTTCGCGACTCGGTGTTGGCCGCGTTCCGCGCGGCGTCCCCGGACCCGGTGCTGTGGCGTCCGGACCCGAGCCAGGTTCAGGCGGCCGTGCGGGCCGCCCGGGAGCATGAGGCTGTCGAGCCACAGTCAATCAAGCGCATCGACTGGGACGCGGCTCAGACGCAGGGTAAGGTCCCGTCCAACAACGATCGCGTGGGTTACCAGGGCGGGTTGACGGCGCTGCTACATGCGGTTCGCGAAGGCAACGCGGAAGCAGCGCGGGCGCTCCTCGACGCGGGTGCCGACATCAACCAAGTGAGCGCAGGCGACCTGAGCAGTCCGCTGCTCCTCGCCATGATCAACGGTCACTTCGACCTGGGTCTGGAGCTCCTGCGGCGCGGGGCGAATCCCGGTCTCGCCAACCACATCGGGAACACGCCGCTCTACGCCGTCATCAACACGCAGTGGGCGCCGAAGGCGCGCTACCCGCAGCAGCAGGCGTACCAGCAGCAGCAAGCCACGCACCTGGACGTGATGGAGGCGCTCCTGAAGGCCGGAGCGGATCCGAACGTTCGGCTGACCCTGCACAACTGGTACATGGAGTACAACTTCAGCCAGCTCGATGTGGACACCTGGGGCGCGACGCCGTTCTGGCGCGCCGCCCATGCTCTGGACATCCCCGCGATGAAGATCCTGGTGGCGTACGGAGCCGATCCCCACATCCCGACCAAGGCCCCACCCGGTCCCGTCGCTTATCGCCGGGACGATGCGGCCACGGTGGATCAGTCGGGATTGCCACCGGTGCCTCCGGGCGGGCCTGGCGTGTACCCCATCCACGCGGCCACGGGGTTCGGCGGTGAGGGGGCCGGTAGGGCCGGCAACTCGCACCGGCACGTGCGCGACGGGTGGCTGCCTGCGGTGAAGTACCTGGTCGGGGAACTGGGCGCCGACGTCACACTCCGTGACTATCTCGGTTACGGCACGGTCCACGCCGCCGCGGCCCGCGGCAACAACGACGTCATTCTCTATTTGCTCTCCAAGGGCGCCGATCCCTTTGTCATGGGCCGGTCGGGGATGACCACCATCGACATCGCGAACGGACCCGCGGACGGACTCGCTCCGTTCACGGAGACGATCAAGCTTCTCGAGGCCATGGGCGTCAAGAACAACCACCGCTGCGTTTACTGCTGAGCCGCCCAGGGATCGTCTCCGCTCCCAAACTCCCCTCAGCAGAGGTGCAGCTCTGTTAGCAGGTGGGCCGTTGAAGAGGCTTGCGGCTCGGTGCGTCGTCCTGGCAGGGGTAACGTCCCTCCTCGCTGACTGCTTCAGCTACATCCCAGCCGAGCTGGGCACCGTTCCGGAAGGTCAGGCGGTACGCGTGTACCTGGACCGAGAGGCCCTCATCGACCTCACGGACCTCGGTGAGCTGGACGGGCCGTACGTCAGCGGCACGTTGCTGCGCAAGAGCGGCGACCGGTTTGTCGTGCGCGTGCCGGTTACCGCGCGCCGGGAAGGCTTTCACCTGCAGAGTTTGGGACAGGACGTGGTGATCCGCGCCGATCAGACGGTCCAGCTGGAAAGGCGAGAGTTGAACCGTTTCGGCACGGGTCTCGTGATGGTAGGAAGTACGGCCGTCGCTGGCGGGGTGATTCTTCTGATCATGGACAACGCTCGCGCTGGGGAGCGCCTGCCAGGGGGGGATGATCCTGAAATGCGGATCCGACTGTTCTCGATTCCGTTGCGCTAACGTTTGCGCTTCGTCCTGAGCCACACCTTCCATGGATGGAGACTTATGACTATTCACAGAAGTCAGCTCACGCGGAAACAGTCAGGTGGTGGCGTCTCTTACCAGCCGGGGTGGGCCGCACCGGCGCTAGCCCTGCTGCTCGTGTGGATGGGCGTGTTGGCCACGCCCGTCGCGGCCCAGGAAACCGGGCGCATCACGGGCCAGGTGACCGATGCCCAGAGTGGAGTCCCGCTGAGTGAGGTTCAGGTCTACATTGCCGGCAGCGGACTCGGCACCCTCACGCGGGCTAACGGCCGCTTCGTCATTCTCAACGTCGCCCCGGGAACCCATGAGCTACGGGCGGAACGGATCGGATTGGCTCCCGTGTCGCGCCAGGTCACGGTCGCGGCGGGACAGGCCGTCGACGTGACCTTCACGATGAGCGTTCAGGCGCTCGGTCTGGATGAGATCGTGGTGACCGGGACCGCCGGGGCGGCCCGCCGGCGGGAGATCGGGAACACGATCGCGCAGATCAACCCTGTCCAAATGGTCGGCCGGCCGCCTGACGTGCAGGAGCTCCTCAGAGGCGCGGCACCAGGGGTCAATATCTCAGCTAGCGCGGGTGACATGGGCATGGCTCAGGCCATTCGGCTCCGCGGAGTCCACAGCGTGTCCATGAGCAACACCCCGATCATCTACATCGATGGGGTGCGCATCCGGAGTCGAGGGACGCCCACCGCGAACGCGATCGACTTCCCCTCGCAGCGCGGGGACAACGTGTCGGTGAGCCCAATGGCTCAGATCAATCCCAATGACATCGAGCGCATTGAGGTCATCAAGGGCTCCGCCGCCACTACTCTTTACGGAACCGAGGCCTCGGCCGGCGT